>JABIUH010000477.1 GCA_018701055.1 Woeseia sp.
ATTCGGATGTGGCGTTTGTTGCTTATCGCACTTCTGGCGACGTTGGTTGGCACTTGCTCGAATGCGCCATCAACACTCGACCAGATCATCGACCTTGGCGAATTACGAGTCGTCACGCGCAATACCCCGACTTCGTATTTTGTAGGACCAGAGGGTCCAGCCGGGCCCGAATTCGATTTGGTGCGCGGTTTCGCCGAAGACCTTGGTGTCTCCCTCGTTATTGAAACGGTCGACAGTGTTTCCGAAATCTTACCGCACCTTGCAGATGGCAAAGCACACATGGCTGCTGCTGGCTTATCAATGACCGATTCGCGGCGTGAATCTCTCGACTTCGGCCATCCTTACAATTCGGTCGACATGCACCTCATCTACAAACTCGGAACGAGCAAACCACGCTCGATTGAGGCGGTGGCGGGCAGATCTGTAGAAGTCGTGGCTGCGAGCAGCCACTCCGACATGATGCGTTCGCTCGGACAAACATACCCCGGTCTTGAATGGGCCGAAAACACGACCGATGAAGTTGACGACCTACTTAAGAAAGTTGCATTGGGCGAAGTAAAGTTCACCATAGCCGATAGCACAGAATTCAATATTCAACGTCATTTCTATCCGGAGTTGCGTGTCGCGCTAGACCTAAAACTAGACGACCCGATCGCATGGGCGTTTAGAAAAGATGCTGACCAAAGTCTGCTAGCACGCGCCGATGACTACATTATCTCCACGGAACGCTCCGGATTTCTCGCGCAGGTTACCGATCGATATTTCGGCCACACGGAAAAGTTCGACTATGTTGGCACGCGCGCTTTCATACGCCATTTCGAATCACGACTTCCTCGTTATCGGTCAATGTTTGAAGAAGCGGGCGAAGCATGGGGCGTAGATTGGCGCCTGTTAGCCGCACTGGGTTATCAGGAATCGCATTGGCGGTCGCATGCTGTTTCGCCGACAGGTGTACGCGGCATCATGATGCTAACCCAAGCAACAGCAGACTATCTCGACATCGATGATCGCATGGACCCGGCGACAAGCATCGCTGGCGGTGGGCGATTCTTCGCACGTCAAACTGAACGCCTTCCCGATAGCGTAGATGAACCTGATCGTACGTGGATGGCGATGGCAGCGTACAACGTCGGTTTTAACCACATAAAGGACGCTCGCCAGATCGTTGAATGGCAGGGCGGCGATCCGGACAAGTGGGTTGATCTACGCGAGGCTTTACCGTTGCTGGCACAGTCAAAATGGTATTCGCGCGTACCTTACGGTTATGCGCGAGGATGGGAACCTGTGTTGTACGTCAACAACATCCGCGCCTATTACAACATCATCAACTGGCTCACAGAATATGAAGAACCGGCTGACGAGACTGACGGCGCAGAAGGCGACCCCGCGCTTGTCGCACAAATTGAGAAGTAATAAACTGGGTCAGAGCCCGTTTTCTAGATCAGGAGTTTAATCCTAGATTTACGAAGAACGGGCTCTGACCCAGTTTATTTTTGACCCCAATTTATTTGGAGCGGCGAGACTTAAAAAAGTTTTGCAGCAGCGCGCCACATTGATCCGCTAATAATCCGCCATTCACTTCAAGCTGGTGATTGAGTTTGCGGTTATTGCTGAGGTCCAAAACACTACCTGCCGCCCCGGATTTCTCGTCATAGGCGCCGAACACCACCCGTGCGACTCTCGCATGCAACATTGCCCCCATACACATCGCACAGGGCTCAAGCGTTACATAGACGGTTGTCCCGGGGAGTCTGTAGTTGTTTACGGCGGTTGCCGCCGCACGCAACGCCATAATTTCAGCGTGCGCTGTCGGATCGGAGTCCTGAATAGGTCGATTCAGCCCGCGACCAAGAATTTCGCCGTTACTAACCACGACTGCGCCAACGGGTACTTCGCCGACACTTGCTGCGACCTCCGCCTCGGCGAAGGCTTGCCTCATCCACGCCTCGTCTTCAGACGTCCAGCTCATTCCCACTCAATAGTGACACTTTTTGAAACCCTTTATGTAGCAATGATTTGCGAGGGCAAATCTGTCTTTACAACATTTATGGTTTATTTCTGTGTGTCTCACTATCTTAAAACCCCCTTAGTATCAGTAATTTAGTATTTCTACTGTTGTAAAGTTTACAACTCCAATGCCCTATTCTAAATATTCCATTCTCAACTGCCCCAATTTTTTGCTTCTGCCTTAGCAAGTAACTTATAAGTGTTGGTGCGCATGAGGTTCTTCTTTCTTGTTCCCTGTTGAAAATTTTTCACATGGCCTTCATTCAGCATTGCTTCTTCAATTTTCTCATCACTCGCATAATCTACTCTGCTTTTATAAGACCAGACCTAACTAACTCTTCAACTATAAGCACAGACCCTAATTCGTTAACATGATTTGTGTCAGAAAAATATGGCAATCGTGCCCAACGATTCGTCATAAAATCGACCGTTTCAACAGCACGTAATGCGATAACATGGTCGTAAGGATAAAACTCTCCGTTAGTCAGTATGATATCGGCAGAAGATACTGATTCAGCATAAGCATTGAATACCGATAAATTCGCTACGGCAACCAATACCAAATACGCTAACCCCCGCCTGC
>JABIUH010000490.1 GCA_018701055.1 Woeseia sp.
GAATATCAAGCATGTGGCGCACATAGATGCGCAGCCCGTAGCCCCCCTCGTAACGATCTTTGTCAGACTGCTCGACCTGTACCTCTTGCACGCGAAAACCGCGACGGATAGCCAACAACGGCAGGAAACGGTGCTGATCTCCGTATACAGGAACTTCCTCGACGACCGTTCGCTTTAGCGCACGAGCACCACAACCCAAATCGCTAAATGAATTACCGATAACACTTTCAACGAGCCAGTGGAAAAACTTGCGCCGATATATTTCGAATTTTGAACTGCTCGCACGAGGCCATCTCGCACCGATCGCTACGTCGGCACTGTCAAGTTCCGAAATCAATTTTTGAATTTCTTCAGCCTTGATCTGGTAATACGCCGGAAGGGTAAGAACGATTTCACCGCTTGCCTTTTCGAATCCTGCAGTCAGAGAGGCTGACTCTCCGAAGCTTCTCGCAAGCCGAACAATTCGCAACCTTTGGTCCTGCTGCGCCAATTCAACGAGATGTTCATAGAGTTCCTCATGACGATCGTCCAGAACGAATATAATCTCGAAACTATGGCCCGTGTGATCCAGCGATTCAATGTACTCACGTGCAAGTGCACCTGTGTCATCTCGTCGTCCACCAACCGGCACCACAGCCGATATGTCAATTTTGTCAGTCATTTTCTGGGTTTTGCTCCAACTGCCGATCGCGCTCGCTAAATTCTCTGGCAGTTATTAGTGAATAATTCGTTATGGATTCGTGACCAGTGCTACTGATCATTTCTGCAATTCCTCCACTCAACAACAAGAAGATGCTTAGTGTGCCGAACAGAAGGCCGGCGCCGGCCATCGGCAAGGCATTACTTGCGCCTATTCCGATCGTGGCGACACTCACGGCCAGCATTGTTACCGATAACAGGAGAAATGGTATAGCGAGCATTGCGAACCAAATCAGAGGTCGTGCAGTAAACGTCGATATCGTTTTGATCGTCATTAGATCAAGCAGCACTTTGTAGACACGTGAGATTCCGTATTTGGATTCACCGAACTGCCGGGCATGATGCTTCACCTTGATCTCAGCAATTTTCGGGCCCGCTATTGACGCCATTGCTGGTATGAATCGATGCATTTCGCTGTACAGCGGCACCTGTTTGATGACCTCAGCACGATACGCTTTGAGAGAACAGCCATTATCTTTTATTGAGACCCCGGTCACCTTGCCAATAATCCAGTTTGCGATCCTGGATGGGATTTTTCGGGAAATAAGTTTGTCCTGGCGGTCATGCCGCCAACCGACGACGATGTCGTAACCTTCATCCATTTTTTCAAAAAAACTGGGTATATCGGACGGATCGTTCTGTAGGTCTCCATCCATTGTGACGATCACCTTGCCGCGGGCCAGATCGATGCCCGCCGCCATCGCAGGCGTCTGGCCATAATTTCGCCTGAATTTCACAACGCGAAGCCGCTTGTCGGTTGACGCAATCTTTGCAGCTACATTGAACGTATGGTCCTTGCTGCCGTCGTCGACAAATATGATTTCTACCTCCCGCTCCATGGGGTCGATTGCGTTCGTGATTGACTCATACAGCGGCCGAACGCTTTCATCTTCGTTATAGAGCGGCACCACTATTGAAAGGTCAGTCATCAAACCGCGTCCCTGTTCTTGTTGTTGTGTGATCGCAAACTTCGGCCCTGATTACTAAAACAAACGGTGATATTTTTGCCCTTCTTCGATCTCTTGTGATGGTGAGGTCAGACGCGCCGGGCTACGGGTAGAGAGCAATTTAGCTGATTTTCGAACATCGATATACGGAATACTTATCATATTCGGAAAATAGTGACGGTGTGCATACAACAAACAGTGATGGAATTATCGTTACTGAATTATGTAAACACAATCGGCGGCGAAGTCCAGTCAATATTTTTCGGTAACTTCTTCATTTAAAATAGATTTTTAGTGTGCCGCCAGAATAAAGGTGACCGGAGTCTCAATATAGGAATGCTGAACTTGTAAGTTCGATTTCATTCTGCGCATACTGGCGCCAGCTGAAAAACGGCAAATCCGTCGAAAGACGGAGACGCAAAGCCACCGGTCTAAGGGACGAATGTCTTACGATAGCGGGGTTGCCAGGAAATCAGGACGTGCGCCTTGCGTACGTTCCGTCGCGACTATCTGCGATCTTAGCAACTTCCTATAATTCATTACGTTCCCGTGTTTGTAGCGGTGTCAAAAATGTCTCCTGTCAGACGGTTTGCTTTCCAACCAAGGAAAGGACTCCTGACTGGTATGATAAAACGAACTCAATGCGCGAAATATTTAGCCATATTCACCGTAGCAATGTCTTTGTACGGCTGTATTCTCGACGATGCTGTACTCGGGCCAGTCGTTTCATTTACAAACCCTGCCAATGCGACGAAAATTCAAACACCGGACTTCCTCGTAAACATCGTCGGTACCGCAACGAGTGGCTCGAATATTGTGTCAGTCGATTGGGTGAATGACAGAGGTGGTCGCGGTACGGCCATCGGGACCGAGACCTGGAACACCGGGAATATCCTCCTCGATTTCGGAACGAACAACATTACGGTCACGGCAACGGACTCCGTTGGCCTGTCAGACAGCAAGAGCATCGCAATTGAACGGGAGAATACGTCATTAGGCGCCGGGACCGGGACCGC
>JABIUH010000445.1 GCA_018701055.1 Woeseia sp.
CAGCACCCGTCTTTACGGCGATTGGGCCGAAACTTACGACGAGGACTTTGTCGCCGCAACCGGCTATGTCGTTCATTGTCTTATCGCTGATACTTTGCTGCAATATCGAGATCAGATTGACGGTCCGGTTCTCGATATCGGGTGCGGCACGGGTATCGTTGGCGCCGTCCTTCGCGAAAGCGGAATTGAATTTGTCGACGGCGTTGATATATCTCAGGCAATGCTGGATGAAGCGCGAAAAAAGAAAACGGAGAGCGGCGCTGCCGTTTTTCGGAATCTGGTAACAGCCGATCTAACGAAGCACGTCGATATTCCCGATAACCAATACGCGGGACTGGTTAGTGCCGGAACGTTTACACACGGGCACCTCGGGCCGGAGGCATTGGACGAGATGTGGCGGGTCGCTAAAGCCGGCGCCTGGTGTGCAATTGGTGTTCGTACAACCCACTACGCTGCGGCTGGTTTTGGCGAGAGGCTGGCCGAAGATGTGAGCGGCGGAACGATTTCCAAACCAGAGTTGATTGAGGTGCACTTGTATGAGCAAGGTGCCGGCGTCGATGATCACGCCAATGACAAAGCCTTCATCGTCGTTTGCCAGGTTCTTTGATTTTCGTTTCGGATCATAGTGTCTATATTCATACATGGCGATCGGCTGGCAGGATTCTGGGCAAGATGGTTCTCGGGCAGATGGTTTGTCAGGCGAATCAGTTTGTTGGCGCTAAGACCGTGGAGAATCGCGGGAGTTCTGCGTGATTGGGTTGTGCGACGTTGTGCATTGTCGGGCAAATCGTGCAACGGACGCCCAGCGATCTATCTATGATTACAACAACTTATCATTCAGTGACCTAACTTCGAACCAGGTACGCTCCTTGGCGTCAGTCGCCTTGAAAATGGAGCTGTCTAGAAACATACTCTTTACGAAAGGCGTATCTGTAAAGAGAATCTATGCTCTGACTTTGTAGTCGGTAAGTTTCGGGTGCTCGCCCCGGCTTCATTAATCGGTGAAGTGTAAAGACTAGGGCAGTCGAGGCTCCCAACTATTCCGCAAAAGTTAACAACACCTACGCCGGCATGAGCGAGCAGCCCCATCTGACGCGAAACGAGAAAGTCGCGTTTGTTGCAAATAAAATTTTGCTATAAAATACAGTAGGATAGGAGCTATCTGAAAGGCGCCCGTGTTGACATTGTGAAAATATCAGCTAATGGGGTCGATCAATGTCATCTTATAGCGGACGTCGGTTATGTATGTCATTGAGTTGCTTTGCGAGTTGATGTCACCTTATGCGTGTCCCCACAGCTCACGTACTTTGTGTACGCTCCGCTCTCTCAGCGGTTTTCGCCAGACTTGCGGTAAAGGGGCAAAGCCTCGACTCTGACCCCGATGCGGCGTGCTTGCCATCGACGCTGGCGCTTGGTGGCTCGATTTGGAAAGAATCACCAGGTACATGGTGTAATATCTCGCCGTGAGCATTTCGATTCCAGAATTTTCTAACGCCCATGTCGTCGTCGTTGGCGATGTCATGCTGGATCGTTACCTATTCGGTGCAACTGGTCGTATCTCTCCTGAGGCGCCAGTGCCCGTCGTCCATGTCCGTCGAACCGATGATCGCCCAGGCGGTGCGGCCAACGTTGCCGTTAATCTGGCGACCTTGGGAGTTCGAACAACGCTGCTTGGAATCGTTGGTGATGACGATGAGGCAATCGCGCTAGAGTCAAAGTTGGTCGATACAGGTGTCTCCTGTCTTTTCGCTAAAATCGCCGATTGGCCGACCATTACGAAGACGCGGGTGCAAAGCCGCGGTCAGCAACTCATTCGTCTCGACCGGGAAGAACCTATTACGAGCGGTTCCGACAAACTTGTCGATACCCTGAAAGGACTACTAGCCGATGCCAATGCTGTGGTCATGTCTGACTATGGCAAGGGGAGCCTGACCGAAGTCACTGCCATGATTGCTGAATGCCGCAAGGCCGGGGTGCCTGTTTTTGTCGATCCCAAGGGCAACGATTTCACGAAGTATCGCGGCGCAACCTTAATAACGCCCAATCAAGGGGAGTTTGACGCGGCTGCCGGACAATCGCCGACTGACGATGAACTGCTTACGAATGGTCGTCAGCTGATGCATGATCTTGATCTTGCGGCATTGCTGGTTACCAGAAGCGAAAAAGGCATGCTTCTCCTGGAAGATAATGGCGAGCCTGAATTCTTGTCAACGCGTGCGCGCGAGGTATTCGATGTCACAGGTGCCGGAGATACGGTGATCGCTACGCTTGCAGCGGCACTTGCCAATGGCCAAACCTTAAAATCGGCGGCGCAGATCGCCAACCTGGCTGCCGGATTGGTTGTTGGCAAGATCGGAGTGGCAGCTGTTACGCCATCAGAGTTGCGCGTCGCATTACACCGTCTTGGTCAGGGTGGTCGCGGACTAGTCTCGCTGGACGAGCTGCGATCGATGGTCGAAGAAGCACGCAGACGTGGCGACAAAATAGTGATGACCAACGGTTGCTTTGATGTTC
>JABIUH010000291.1 GCA_018701055.1 Woeseia sp.
ACAACGTTGTCGGTATTGCCGCCGTACGGGATGAAGGGTTAACTCGAAAATTTGTACCGGAAATTTATCCAGCGCTGGCAAATCTCCAAGTGACCAATGCGCTTTGCGCTGCTGGCGAGAAACAAGCAACACAAGTTCATACGGGCATAGTTCATACGTCCGATTCGTTTCGAAGTCCCACTCTCGAGCAAGATATTAAGACAGCAATATATGCCGGGGTTTTGGCTTTCGAGATGGAGGCCGCTACCGTGCTGACACTTGCTGGGTTAGGGGGTATTCGTGCTGGATGTATTTTTAGTATCGACGGATATGTCACCAATGTCGCAGGTGGTAATGTCGTTCCCGATGTTGACGCGCGAAACCAAGGCATTAAGAGTGCGATACGCTCATCTTTGGATGCAATTGTGAGTCTGTCGAAAAAATGACAATACTTCTGGAAGCAGAACGAATCAAAGTTGCGAAGACGGCGCTTGATTTGGTGCAAACGGGTTTGGTCGTCAACACGTCTGGAAACGTTAGTGTTCGTGTCGGACAGCATGTCGTCATAACGCCAAGTGGCTGCTCATACGACGATTTGCATGCCGAGGATATTGTCATTTTGGATTTGGATGGCAATGCTGTCGATGGCGATTTGCTGCCGTCATCTGAAACGCCGTTGCACCTTTCGGTGTATGCGTCCGATGAGAGCATTGGCGCGATTGTGCATACGCATTCGGTTTACGCAACAGCCGTTTCTACCTTGGTCGAAGAATTGCCGGCGATTCATTATCAAATCGCGGATTTAGGCGGTCCGGTTCCGGTCGCGCCGTATCAAACCTTTGGTACGCCAGCGTTGGCGGCGTCAGTGACCAATGCGATACAAGGCCGCACTGCTGCGTTGATGCAAAATCATGGCGCACTGACGGTTGCTGACACAGTGGAACAAGCGCTGCGACGTTCCGTAACACTCGAGTGGCTGGCACGCGTTTATTTGATCGCGCAGCAATCCGGCTCGCCATCACTAATTGATGATGAAGAGCTCGTCAGGGTAAAGCGGCAGCAAAAAAGTTTCGGAGAAGAGCAGCAACGTCGATTGGCCGCTCGACCCGCGGATACTTGTTGCGGTACCGATTCGAGCGACGATTCCTGAAGCAATCAAATATTCAGGGATAAAGAGGGTCGCTCTACGAGAATGACTGGATCTTCGTCACCTGCATCGATTGTTCGCGCACATTCGTGACCGGCATAGACGGCATGCGCAATCGTTCCCGGCGCGCGACAGTCACCAATGCCTATGACAGACTTGATTCCTGCATTTTCGATGCGTTCAGGATCCTCATTGAGTTCATTGAATAGGCTGTCATTTCCGGTTCTATGACCGACAACGACCAGTGATTCGCAGTCTATTTCACTCGCTTTGCCGCTTCGATAGACGCTGCTAAGTTGAACGACGCCATTGTTAAAGCCGGTAATGCGTTTTTCCAGCTCAATGCAAATATCGAGATCGAGCATTCGATTTCGAATATCGTTCAGTTCGTTATTCATGAACGTCCAGGCAGATACGGCGTTCGCGGGCGTCACTATTGTGACTTCATTGCCGCGTCGTCGCAGCACCTCTGCCAGGCAATTTCCCATGTAGTAGTGATCGAAGTCGTAAATGACAACAGGGCCCGTTACGTCGATCCCCGATAACACTTCATCAGGGGTGAATACATTACCGTCAAATTTTTCGACTGGAAAGCCGTCTGCATTGATCAGCTCACGCATCCAATAAGCCCCTGTCGCGATCACGGCATGATCACAACCAAAATCAATGACTTCCTGCGCTGACAATTGACTGCCCCGATAAACGTCGACATTGCTCATCGTTTTAATCAAATTGGTTCGGTAGTCGCGCACGCGCGCCCATGTTGAGAGGCTCGGCAACTGTGCTTCGATGGTCACCCGACCGCCTAGTTCCTCGCGTGCTTCGGCAACCGTAACGGCAAAGCCACGCTGGCCGAGTGCCCGCGCGCATTCGAGGCCGGCCGGGCCGGCGCCAACGATGAGTACGCTGGTATCTGGGTCGCCTGCCGGAATTCTTTCCGGATGCCAGCCACGCCGCCATTCCTCTCCCATGGTCGGGTTTTGTGTGCACCGGATTGGAACACTATCGTGATACCCGGATACGCATATGTTGCAACCGATGCACTCGCGTATTTCGTCTTCACGGCCTTCATCAATTTTCTTGGGCAAGAATGGATCCGCAATTGAGGGTCTCGCGGCACCGATTAGATCGAGTACGCCACGCTTAATCTGGCTGACCATTTCATCGGGTGACGTAAAGCGACCGACGCCAACTACCGGTTTCGATGTTAATTTTTTAGCAAAACTATTCCAGGGTTCCTGTGCGCCTTGTTCGGCAAATCGAGCTGACGCCGTTTCGACTGTCCAACTCGAGGACTTGATATCCCAAAGGTCGGGGACATCCGCGAGCATTGAAACAATTTCGTGAGCTTCTGATTCCATGTGCTCGCCTGGAATTTTTAGTAACGCATCGGCGCTAAAACGCAGGGCGATTCCGCAGCTGTCGTGTGTGGCTTCTTTCATTTCCTCGATGATTTCACGCATGAGTCTGACGCGATTTTCCAGGCTGCCGCCATATTCGTCCGTACGTTTGTTCATCCAGGGCAACAGAAATTGATAGGGCCCGAAACCCATGCCTGCGTAAATATAGAGAACATCAAAACCGGCTGACTTGGCACGCTTGGCAGCGTCGACGTGCCAGCGGCGAAATTCGCGAATATCCCTGGCGTCCATCGGGCGGGATTTAGTCAGGCTAATCCAGCCGGGGTACGAATAATCAGAGGAAACGCCTGATACGGACACCGGCGTTGCTCGCGACAACCGATTGGCGGCGCCGCTACCTCCATGCCAGAGCTCAACGCCGGCCAATGCGCCGTGCTTGTGTACCGCGTCAACCATGAGGGCGTGAACTTTGATGTCCTCGTCGTCCCAGAGTCGACAGTAGGGCAGAGGTGCATCATCTGAAGTGGGGTGAATTGAGCAATAGCCTGTGTTGACCACGCCCCAGCCGCCCTCCGCGCGTACTTCTCGCATTGCCGCTCGCGTGTGCGGCATTTGCTGGCCGGTGCCGATTGCGTGCGGAGTTTGATAAAATCGATTTGGCGCAGTGACGGGCCCAATTTTGACAGGCTCAAAAAGAATATCGTAGCGCGGGTTTCTACTCATAAGGGTCGAATCTCTGTTGTCGAATGCTGTCGCTGCAATTAGATGCAGAATGTATCATTGCATGCTTCGTTTGCACGCATAACTGCTTATTGTGAAATGACGATCGTGTCACCAGTGTTCCTGTTGCTCAATGTGGAACAGTTTGAACTAGCGGATAGAGCTTTTGGATAAGAAAGAAAATCTCGATGTTGATGACGCCTACTCGCTGCAGACGCCTGCAGACAGCGTCCGCTTGTATGAGAAGTGGGCGGACACATATGACGCCGACTTTATAGCTAAAGAAGCCTACGTTGCACACTTGCGTGTCGCTGAGGTATTTGTTCAGCAGCCGGTTGACGGGTCCGTTCTGGACGTTGGTTGCGGAACCGGGGCTGTTGGCGTCAGTCTGCGTGAGCACGGCGTGGGGGACATTGTCGGTGTCGATATTTCTCCTCAGATGCTTGCCGTTGCAGCGAATAAGAAGGCTGGCGACGGAAACGCGGTTTATCGCGGCCTGATCGCGGCAGATCTAACGCAAAAGCTGGATTTTCCGGATGATCAGTTCGCGGGAATCATCAGCGCAGGCACTTTTACGCACGGGCATCTTGGACCTGAGCCGCTTGATGAATTGTGGCGCGTAGCTGCTCCGGGTGCTCGCTGTGTAATCGGCGTGCGGACAACACATTTCGAGGCGCTCGGTTTCGGCGACAAACTGGACGCCGATGTTGTTGCTCGCAAGATCACAGCGCCTGAGTTCGTCGAAATCAATATTTACGACGCCCGAGAGCAAAATTCAACCCATGCTGGCGACAGGGTATTTGTGGTGGTCTGTCAAGTAGTTTGATCTGAGCAACATTGGATCCGCGCGAAGAGGCTTCAATCGCCTGATTGGTGGCGCCAGTTTACC
>JABIUH010000491.1 GCA_018701055.1 Woeseia sp.
CCGATCTGAAACTCTATGCATCGAGTGACACCCGCGAAAGGCCTGCGTACCCGGATGTTGGTCGTGATGGCATACAACGCAGAACCGGGTATCCCACTTTCAGAATCGGCGCGAATGACATTCTACGGTCGGCTCAGCTAAATCAGCTAGAGAACCTCTGATTAACTATCCAGCATTTTCCTCAAGTTTTACTAGAGGACCGAGGCGATCGACTGGGCAAGATACTCGACATTTCCCGAAGTAATACCGCAAACATTGATACGACTCGACCCAACCATATAAACGCCACGCTCGCCTTTTAACCTCTCGACTTGTTCCGCCGTCACACCGAGATAGCAAAACATTCCAGTTGTGCGCAAAACGTGCGAGAAATCGTGATCTGGTGCAGCGTCAGATAGTGCGGACACCAATAGCTGCCGCATCTCTTTTAGTCGATCACGCATCCCGACCAACTCCTCCAGCCACTCATGTCGCAATGCCGGGTCACCCAGAATATGCGAGACAATCGCCGCGCCATGATCGGGCGGTAGCGAATACATCGTTCGCACCGTCGACAATGCCTGACTCAGAGTAGTATTGGCCGTTACCTCATCTGCCGCGATAAACGACAGCGCACCAACGCGGTCGCGATAGAGTCCGAAGTTCTTTGAACAGGACTGCGTGACAATCATTTCCGGTACACGCTCGATCAACATGCGCACACCGTATGCGTCATCATCCAAATTCTCGGAAAACCCCTGATAGGCCAAATCAACGAAAGGGACCAATTGTCGAGCGGCGGCGACATCCGCAACCTGATTCCATTGCGCGGGTGACAGGTCCATACCCGTGGGGTTGTGGCAGCATCCATGCAGCAGAACAATATCGCCCGTTGCAGCTTTTTGCAGTGACTCCAGCATCGCGTCGAAACGTATCGAATGACTATCGAGATCGTAGTAAGGATACGACTGCAGTTTGATGCCAGCCTCTCCTAACAACGGCGCGTGATTGTTCCACGTTGGATCACTCATCCACAGGCAGACTTCCGGGTTTGCTATCCGCACGACCTCGGCAGCAACACGCAACGCACCTGACCCACCCGGAGATTGCAGTGTTGTAATTCGGCCGTCGCTGGCAGCAGCACCGAACACCAACTTTTGGATGGCATCACAAAACGCAATGTCGCCGCGTGAGCCCAAATATGCCTTGCTGGATTGCGTGCCGACCAACCAGTGTTCGGCCTTTTTGACACTGTTCAGTATTGGTGTATCACCAGCCGCATTTCGGTAAACGCCAACGCCAAGATCGACTTTTTCGGCACGCGGGTCGTTTTTATACTCGCCGATGAGCTTGAGAATTGCATCTGCCGGCTTCGGTTCAAGTCGCTCGAACAAAGGTCTGCTCCACAGTTAAATGCAGAAAAATCAGAAGCACAAATTGTACACGCACGCGGTCGGAACTGAAGCGCTACTGACTATCCGTTGCCATCCGAATTAATTACTGCGCTTTTGATTTGATTCCAAAATCGCCCGCTCAACACAAACAATGGCACCGTTACAATATGAATGAGCAGATATCGCCGATCGGCGTGATTTCTTTGGAATTCGGACCCATTAATTTTCATTGAGCGACCCGGGAAAATTTGAGCGAACCCAGAAATGAAAATCCCGCCGATTGTCAAGCGGGATTCAATCAATCAATTGCGGTCGCGATCAGGCTTTAGGGGCCCACACTGAACACCAACCAGCCGAATTCACCAGTTTGCCAGGGAATATCTGACACGGACGCCAGGCTTCGCCATCTGCACCCTGAACCAGCGCGCAGTTTGCGCAGGTTTGATCGGTTGCCGGGTTAGCACGTGCGCTTGCATCAACACTGCTCGCGTCGTGCACGTACTTCATTGCCTGCGCCATCGCCTCAGACTCTTCTACCTTTGGCATGTCCTGGGCCATCGCTTCCTGACCGGGTCGCATCATGCAGCCGGCAGCGGCAACCGCTGAGAGCTGGATAAACTGACGTCTTGCAATCTTGTTACTTGAACTCGTACTCAAGGGGTTCTCCTCAAAGTTTTCTGGAATTTGTACCCGAGACTCGCCTCAGGCGTCGCGTATGTTAATCGATTGTGCTCCATCTGCGTAGCCGTTTTTTTAGTCGTATCGTTATTGAGAATCGTTCGCATTTTAATTGAAACTCAATAAAATACGTTACGGGTAGCTCGAGCGAGATGATACGGTATAAACCTGAACTGCAGCAGAACAAGCGCACCTTTTGGCGTCAATTCTAGGTCTGGAATCGACCATATAACGACAAAATGTGAACGCAATCACAAACCCATGTTCAAATTCAGTCAGGTTTTCCGCGCTACGGCATAATTAGCGCCTATCCTAATCTGGACGATAGATACTTTGAGCATACGACAGCCTCTGATTCTGAAGATTCTGTGCACATTGGGTCTAGTTTGGATGACGAGCACGGCGTACGCCGCGAACGTCACGCACTACTACACAATTTCAGTCGATTATTCGCTTAATCGACTTTCGGTTGAGGCTCGCTTTAGCCATCCAGTTTCCAGTATCACCGCGAGATCCCGCAGCGCAGGTCGATTTCTTTCCGATGTAAGAGGTTGCGGCAAGTCTCCGAATATACGCATGCGAAATCGGCGCATGATGTTGCCTGATGGGGGCATTCGCTGCCTGAATTACACTGTGGATCTTGATCGCGTAGCCAAGGAATACCGTGGCGCGAAAAATTTAAGCGCGCAAAATATCGTCGCATCGCCTTCTTACTGGATGTGGCGGCCAGAACTGACCAATGGCAACAAAATCCATGTCACCTTTCGCATGCCCGAAAGCGTTCAAGTGTCCGTGCCCTGGCAACCAATAGATGCTGATGAAAACACTTACATCGTCGGCGGTTCCCCCGAAAGTGCCAACGCACCGGCCATTTTTGGCAAATTCGACTACCGCGAAATCGAAGTGCCGGGATCCGTCATCCGGTTGAGCATCGTATCCGGCGACAAAGCCATGAATAACGAGGCCATCGCCAGGTGGATTCGAGCAACGACGACCGATGTCAGTTTGGTCTATGGCCGGTTTCCAAATCCATCGCCACAGGTCGTGGTCTACCCGGCGAGCAGCTCGCGTGGCGGCGTGGGTTTTGGTCGCGTAGTACGCGACGGCGGGGAAAGCGTTGAACTACTCATTAATCCTGACGATGACGTAGCAACATTCTTTGATGATTGGACCGCAACTCACGAATTTAGCCACATGCTCTTACCCTATCTCAGTTCCGAATATCATTGGATATCAGAAGGGTTTTCGCAGTACTACCAAAATATTTTACTGACTCGTGTCGGCACTTATGATGCGGAACGAATGTGGCAAAACTTGTATGCGGGGTTTGAACGCGGTCGGAAGTCGCATCCGGAATTGTCACCTAACCAGGCAACGAGCGGAAGCATCCGCTCAAGCCGAATGAAGGTCTATTGGAGCGGAGCGGCGTTGGCACTCATGGCCGATGTTGAATTGCGCGAGCGTTCCAACGGTGAAGAATCGTTGGACGATGTTCTGGATCGTCTCCAAGCTTGCTGTTTACCGTCGACCCGCACCTGGTCCGGGCTTGAACTTTTTGCCCAACTCGACACCTTGATCGACGAGCCGCTGTTCGTTCCACTCTACCGGCGTTATGCAGATACGGCCGGTTTTCCAGACACCAGCGAAGTTTATTCGCGCCTCGGATTGGGCGTCGCTGGCGACAAAGTCCGCATTAAGCGCAATGGCGAGCTGAAATCGATCCGTGACGCGATGACGGTAACTGATTATCCGACCGCGCAGCGGCGCAGACAACTCGCAGCCAACTAAGCACTCTCTGTCGCGATATACTGTGCGACTGATTTGCCGGCGGTAAGACCATGTCCAGTCACAGCCACGTCGTTAATATTCATAAAGTTGACGCCACTCACACGAAAACCCAATCCGACCACGTCGCGGTCGAAGAACCGCTGGAAATTCAACTGGTATCGGCGGGTGCGGAGGGTGCGGCAGCGAAATCAGTTTCGATCACCATGCGCACTCCGGGGCACGACCACGAGCTCGCACTTGGTTTCCTGTACACCGAGGGAATCATCGATTCCTATCAGCAGATTGCCGCCGTCGAATCTATTGGCGAGATTGAAGCGGTGTCGGGGTACAAAAATATTGTCCGTGTAGAGATCGACGCGGCCATCGATCTTCAGCTCGAGCGCTTGGAGCGACACTTTTATACGACATCCAGCTGCGGCGTTTGCGGCAAGGCATCGCTCGATGCTCTACGAGTAACCGGCCAAAAGTCGCTGGCAGAACAAGAAACGACGTTTCCCAGGCAAACCTTGATCGAAATGCCAGGCCGAGTCCGTACACTACAACCGCTATTTAGCAAAACGGGTGGACTGCACGCCGCCGCAATTTTCGGTTCGGATGGTGAAATCAGGGTCGTGCGAGAGGATGTTGGACGGCACAATGCGACCGACAAGGCCATCGGAGCACTTTTGGCCTCGGGGGAGTTACCGGGACATCAGTTTGGTTTGCTGGTTTCGGGTCGAGCCAGCTTCGAACTCATGCAGAAAGCACTGGTTGCGGGCATACCGTTCCTGGCAGCGGTCGGCGCACCATCAAGTCTTGCGGTGCAAATGGCCGTTGACTTCGACATGACGCTTGTGGGCTTTCTGCGCAACAACACTTTTAATATATACGCGAATCCACAACGGATCAGCGAGGGAGCATCGACAAGTGGCGATTAAGTACGACGCTGCAATTGCAACGGAAATTATCAACCAGTTCGGCGCCGCGCCGGAAATGCTGGTGCAGGTGCTGCATGCGTTTGTGCAACGCTATGGCTACATAAGCGAGGAAGCTATTAAGCAAATCGCGAACGAACTGAATTTGTCGCGTGCAGACGTTCACGGTGTCGTGAGTTTCTATCATGATTTTAGAACCACACCACCAGGCGACCACATCGTTAAGATCTGTCAGGCCGAAGCGTGTCAGGCAATGGGGAGTCGCGCGCTAACGGCACACGCCGAAGAAAAACTGGGTATTGAAATGCACGGCACAACGGGGGACGGCAGTCTAAGCCTGGAACCGGTTTACTGTCTTGGTAATTGCGCCTGCTCGCCTGCCGTAATGATCGACGAAAAAGTCTATGGTCGGGTCAGCGCGAGCGACCTTGATGGTTTAATTGACGCTTGCGGAGAATCACAATGAGTGCGCGTGTGACGGTTTATGTACCGCGTGAAACCGCGGCTGTATCTGTGGGTGCACATGACGTCGCTGAGAAATTGGCGGCACTTGATAACGTCGATGTCGTGCGTAACGGTTCCCGTGGTATGAGCTGGCTCGAGCC
>JABIUH010000401.1 GCA_018701055.1 Woeseia sp.
AAAGCCGACTGCTGTAGGGAGGATGTAGATACGTCGCGATATTAATCGCGTGATGAGTTGATCGGTCCCTTGCCTTTTTCGGGCCCAACCCAGTGCGCGTTTTTGCAACGTCCGCCGCAGCGTGTCCTTTGAAAAAAAATCAGCAGTTGTTTGCAAGTAACTCATAGTGGTGGCGGGCAATTAGAGTGCTGGTAATACCTGGTCATACACAGTGCTTAAGGGATCTGGACGTTATCGACAACATGCCGACTTAGCTCTGACGGTGTGCGATAGGCGGAGTTGCTTGCTGGTTTTAGCCGGTGCCCGGCAACCGATGCAAATACCGCTTGTACATCGTCTGGGAAGACGCCCGAGTGGTTTTCAATGTAGGCATGAGCTTTCGCCGCAGCAACCAATGCCAATGAACCCCGTGGCGATAGTCCGGTATCAATATGCGGAGATTCCCGCGTGAAGCGAACCAACGCTTGAATGTAGTCGACCAGTGGGTCGCTCATATGCACGGCCGCTGCGGAATTCTGCAATGTAGCTAGCGCCGCAGAATTTAGGCAAGGTTTAATGGTCGTGAGCAATTGTCGTCGATCTGTACCCACCAGAAGTTCGCGTTCGCTTGCTTCATTCGGATAGCCGAGTTCGACGCGCATTAGAAAGCGATCAAGTTGCGACTCAGGAAGCGGAAACGTGCCGATCTGATCCGATGGATTCTGGGTGGCGACGACGAAGTACGGCGAAGGTAACGCATGCGTCGTCCCGTCAACCGAAACCTGACGTTCTTCCATAGCCTCGAGAAGTGCGCTTTGCGCCTTAGGCGTTGCGCGGTTTACTTCATCGGCGAGAACGAGTTCTGCGAATACGGGGCCGCGTTGAAATTCAAATTTTCCGGTCTCCTGGCGAAAAATGGAGACGCCGATAATGTCGGCCGGTAATAGGTCCGAAGTAAATTGAATGCGTTGGAAACTCAAGCCCAGAACACGTGCTAAGGATTGTGCCAAAATGGTCTTGCCAAGGCCTGGCAAGTCCTCGATAAGCAAGTGCCCACGAGCGAGCAGGCAAGCCAATGCCAGAGAAATTTCGGGGTCTTTGCCGAGAATGATGTTGCCCAACGACTGGTGCGCGGCGTTTAAGGCTGCCCTCTGCTTGTCGTCGCCTATTGGCAGCTTCTCAAGCGTATTGCACTGTGGCATTTGTCACTCCAATTAAAGACGTATGGTTCGTTACCTATAGTCGCCAAATCGCAGCGCCAATGCACCCTGCGCCGCTTGAGAATGTGACCCAATCCGCAAAAACAGGCTAGTCGTCAGATTCCAGGCGTCCAAGCTGCTCATCAAGCTGCTCAAGTTGCTGTTTGAAATTGGTAACGCGTTCTCTCTCCTGTGTGACCACAGCCTCCGGTGCGTTGTTCACAAATTTTTCGTTGCTGAGTTTGCTCTCACTGGTTTTTAAGTCGGCAGTTGCTTTATCGCGTAGTTTGCCTAGTCGTTGTCGTTCAGCGGGCTTATCAATTAGGCCCGCCATTGGCACCAGCATGCGCATTTTACCCAGTAGCGCAGTCAAAGATTGCGGCGCGTCTTCGTCACTCGCGAGTGGACGTACTGACTCGACTCGTCCAACTCGCTCCAGCAGGTGCTTATTTTTTTCTGCGAATTGAAGGTCCTGATCTTCGTACTCTTCCAAAATTACCTGCACAAACTTACCCGGGGATATGTCCATCTCGCCGCGAATCTGGCGAACGCCCAAAATAAATTGCTTGACCCAATCCATTTCTTTCTCGGCCGCAAGGTCTTCATACTCATTGTTTGCGATTGGAAACGGGCGAAGCATTATGGTCTCACCCTGAATGCCAGCTCTTGGCGCAACCTCGAGCCATATTTCTTCAGTCACGTAAGGCATCAATGGATGCAGCATGCGCAGGATATTCTCTAGAATATCGACAAGTGTCTTTCGAGTGCCACGTTTTTCGGCAGCGCTGTATTGATCGGATTGCAACACAGGCTTTGATAGCTCGAGATACCAGTCACAAAACTCATGCCATGTGAATTCATGAATCGCGGATGCTGCCAAGTCCAGTCGGTAACTATCAAAGCATTCCTGCATTGTGGTCGCGGTAATTTGCATGCGCGATCGAATCCACTTATCTGAAGTGCTGAACGTCGTTTCGCCATCGTCCAGTGATTCGGAATTCATTAGAACGTATTTGGATGCATTCCAAAGTTTATTGCAGAAATTTTTGTAACCTTCGATGCGGCCGAGATCGAAACGAATATCGCGACCCGTTGTTGCTAATGAGGCAAACGTGAATCGCAATGCGTCTGCGCCGTATTCATTGATGCCGTCCGGGAACTGTTTTCGAGTCGCTGCTTCAATCTGTGGTTTCATGTGTTGCTGCATGAGACCGGTAGTGCGCTTTTGCAAAAGTGTATCGAGTTCAACGCCGTCAATGAGATCGAGAGGATCCAAAACGTTACCCTTTGTCTTGGACATTTTTTGGCCGTCCTGATCACGAATCAGACCGTGAATGTAGACTTCTTTGAACGGCACATCGCCCATGAACTTCAAACCCATCATGATCATGCGGGCGACCCAGAAAAATATGATATCGAATCCTGTGACCAGAACATTACCGGGGTAAAACGCGTTTAGAGCCTCTGTCTTTGCGGGCCAGCCCTGAGTAGAAAATGGCCACAAGGCCGATGAGAACCACGTATCGAGAACATCTTCGTCTTGCCGGAGTGCGATTTCCGAACCCAGGTTATTTTTTTCTCGCGCATCTTCTTCGGAAATGCCAACGTAAACATTCCCTTCATTGTCATACCA
>JABIUH010000145.1 GCA_018701055.1 Woeseia sp.
CGCTATTGCCAGTATCCAGGGCATTATCACAAGAGACCGTGCAGGAAATTGGTGACCCAAAAAGTTGTGAGTATTGGCGTTACTGCGCGCTCGGCGGCACTCTTTGTACCTGCTGTGGCGGCACTATTACATCTTGTCCTCCCGGTGCCGAGCCATCGCCGATCACCTGGGTTGGCACGTGTCGAAACCCTGTCGACCAGCGGGACTACCTAATTTCATACAATGATTGCTGCGGCAAATCCATATGCCAGCGCTGTAGCTGCCACAACACGGAACGTGATCGTCCGGTGTATTACCCGTCGAACGCCGGCAACATTCTTTGGTGCTTCGGAACCTCAGAACGGACTTACCATTGCACTGTCGCCGTCGTCTTGAGCGAACAAAACGGCGGCTGATGAAAACGCGAATTCTGTGGCTGCTGCTGCTCGTGCCAGCAGCGGCCTACAGCGACCCAAAAACAGATTATCTCCTGTACTGTCGCGGCTGCCATCTGGCCGACGGCTCCGGCGTTCCGCCGGAAGTCCCATCTCTAATCAATGAGATTGGTGAGTTGCTCACGTTACCTGGTGGACGTGAATATATCGTCCGCGTACCTGGCGTGGCGCAGACCGACATGAATGATGCACAGCTGGCAGCCGTCTTAAACTGGGTTGTAACAGAATTTAATTCCCAAACTACGCCTACGAATTTCGCGCCTTATACCGCTGAATTCATCACCCGCGTGCGGGGCAATGTGCTCATCAATCCTTTAAAGCATCGCGCCGCACTTGTCTCCCAATAGGCAGTAGACGTCAAAAATCGCGTGTGACTTTGTTGGGAGCTATTGCGTAAAAATGTCCAACGGGAGAATTGCCGTTACGCCAACGTTGGGTACGTCCACTAATTGCGCAATGCGCAAATCCACTGCAACACTGGCTATCATGTAGGCCTGCGTTCGATCGTAGCCGTACTCACTGACGATGTAATCGATCATTGCAACCAATGCGTTGGTCGCAGCCAAACTCAAGTCCTTCGAAAGATTTGGTAAGTCCGCAATTTTGCTATTTGCCAAATAAGCGATATCGCGCGGGATCTCGCCTGGTGCTTTCAAGGGAATGCCAGTCGTCGCGTAAAAGTTTTTTGACGGAATCGCAAGCAAGGAAGCAGGTCCGGAAAAATGCGGACCCTGTTTCAATGATGGACCATCGCGAACGATCTGCGTGGTGACGGTAATTTCTGCATCCATTTCAATCGCGGTACCAGATACTTCGCCGTCCCCTTGTGCATAGTGAAAGTCGCCGATTGCCAGGCCGCAACCTTCAATATTGCACGGCAAATAGACCGTAACACCTTCACCCAAGTAGCGAATATCCATATTGCCGCCATGCTCCCGCGGCGGAATGGTACGGAGGCATTCCCCTGCCCGTGTTCCTTCTTTACCGCACAGCGACGATGGCTCCGCAAACTCAGTGTCAGGGGTAAAGACTGCGCCACCCGCATCGGCAAGCCGTTGTTCTCGGTCGAGGATAGCGGCCAGCTGATCAGCCGCTGGCATTGTTGCGATAACGCCAGGAAAACTACCATTCGGAATGCGGACCCCGGGAATTGCATCGCTTTCTGCGTACTCTTCGTTCAAGCGCCATAAGATAAAACGACTTTCACTGCCGACGGCATCGCCCGCAAACCCGAATTCAGATGCACTGGTCCACCCGACAGGTCCTGGTTTGATGTTCTCAATAGTAACGGCCAACACGTCACCCGGCGCTGCACCCTCGATGTAGACAGGACCTACCATGGGATGGACCACACCAAATCCGTCTCTAGGGCTGGATTCAGCAACCGAGTATTCATCGGGATCTAAATGCATATCCCCTGCATCGCGCCCTATCATTGTAATGCGCTCACCCGGCTTCGCGCGTGCGGCCATGGGTATCTCAGAATGAAATCGATTGATGCAGGCGGGATCCTCACTACAACGAGCACCCTCACCTCCAATGACAATATCAGCGTGGGCCGGCAATGAAAGCAGCAAGAGTAATGGCCAAAATTTAAGGTAGGCGTTCATAGGGCACGTCCTCGATTCGAATTCGATTGATGTTCTCTGTTCCCTATATTTTAGTATGATTCGCACGCTTACCTGTCACTAATTGCGCCAAACCCGAGAACGTATGAACAAGCAACAGACCGAATCATTTGTTTACAAGATGTGGGAAGACTCCATCATTCCGGAGTTGTGCGACTACATCAAAATTCCCAATAAATCGCCAATGTTTGACCCCGATTGGGAGCAGCACGGCCATATGGACGATGCCGTCGAGCAATTGGAAACCTGGTGTAAGACGCAGCCCGTCCAAGGAATGACGACAGACGTCATTCGACTGCCGGGGAGAACACCGATTTTATTCCTCGACATTCCTGGAGATTCAGACGATGTCGTGTTGCTCTACGGTCACTACGACAAGCAACCCGAATTTAGCGGCTGGGAAGAGGATCTTGACCCGTGGACTCCGGTTATTCGCGACGGCAAGTTGTATGGTCGTGGTGGCGCCGATGATGGCTATGCGGTATTTGGTTCACTTACGGCAATCCGCGCACTTCAGGAACAGGGAATCCCGCATGCGCGTTGTGTAGTTTTGATTGAAGGCTGCGAAGAATCCGGAAGCTTCGACCTACCCTACTACATCGACCATTTAGGCGATCGCCTCGGTACTCCGAGTCTGGTGGTGTGTCTGGATGCAGAATGCGGCAACTACGAACAGCTTTGGTGCACGACATCACTGCGCGGCAATCTGACCGGCACCTTACGGGTAGACGTTTTGACCGAGGGGGTTCACTCGGGTTCCGCGGGCGGCATCGTACCGTCATGTTTTCGCATATTGCGCCAACTACTGGGTCGTATCGAAGACGATGCCGACGGAAAACTTCTCGTTGACGAATTATTCGTCGAAATACCGGAACAAAGATTTTCGCAGGCAGAGCTCGCCGCAGAAATATTGGGTGATTCGGTTTATATGAAATTCCCATGGGCGAATACTGCGGCCGTGAACAGTACAGGCTCCGTATACGAGCAACTGTTGAACAACAACTGGCGTCCAGCACTGACCGTTACCGGATCCGACGGTATGCCCGCGTTGGGCAATGCAGGTAATACAATGCTGCCGACGACGTCATTGAAACTTTCGTTTCGGCTGCCACCGACCGCTGACGCGAATGAAGCCGCGTCAGCGGTCAAAAGAATCCTCGAAGAAGATCCTCCTGCCTTTTCTGAGGTTTCCTTCGAGGTCGCATCGACGATGGCAGGCTGGAATGCACCCCCCATCGCCGATTGGTTGGAGCAATCGATGCACAAGGCGTCGGAACTATTCTTCAGCAAACCATCGGTATACATGGGTACCGGGGGAACAATTCCGTTCATGGGAATGTTGGGTGAGAAATTTCCGGAAGCACAATTTCTGGTGACGGGACTGCTTGGCCCGAACTCCAATGCGCACGGACCAAACGAGTTTCTGCATATTGAGAAGGGCAAAAAATTGACCTGTTGCGTCGCGCAGGTTCTTGAGGATCATCATTTACGCTGAGGTGGCCCCCATCGAACGGCACAACGTAAGGGCAGTAAGTCTGATAGTCGCAGGGTTAGCGCTGTTGCTTTCTGCCTGCGGCCCCACAAAACATCCAGAGCTTGCGTTGCGCGGCACAGCGATGGGAACGACATACAACGTCACAATTGTCGACGCACAAACTATTGCAGCTGATCCGCCTGATGTTGCCGCTCTGCTCGAAAATCTCAATCGACACTTTTCAACCTATGCAGCGGATTCCGCGCTTTCGAATTTCAATCGACACCAATCCACCGAGTGGTTCACGACCTCTAGCGAATTGTGCAACGTACTCGCTGATGCCCAATTCGTCAGCGAACAGACTCTTGGCTCCTTTGACGTAACAATCGGTAGCTTGGTAAATCTGTGGGGATTTGGCCCTGGCGAGATCAAACTCGAACCGCCGACCGACAGCAGCATTCTCGCCGCACGTGAAAACACTGGTTATGCAAAGCTTCACACACGCTGCGATGAAAAAATGATACGAAAAGATCACGAAAATCTTTACGTCGATCTTTCCGGATACGCCAAAGGGATCGCAGTCGATGCGGTTGCCTCACAACTCGCCGAACACGGTTACGCCAATTTTCTGGTCGAACTCGGTGGCGAAATTAGCGTACGCGGACTCAATGCTCGCGGAAAAGCCTGGAGAATTGCGATCGAAAGACCCGACGGCGAAGAACGTCTACTCGAAGCCACAATTAGCATCTCGGATTCGTCACTCGCCACATCGGGCGATTATCGGAACTTTTTCGAATTCGCCGGCCATCGATACTCTCATACGATCGATCCGCGAACCGCTCGCCCGATCATTCACAATACGGCATCCGTCACAGTCATTACGAACTCTGCCGCAAAGGCGGACGCTTTAGCTACCGCATTGTTGGTGATGGGTCACGAAGATGGGTTTCGATTCGCTGCTGAAAATTCGATAGCGGCGTACTTTCTCGTACGCGGTGAAAATGGGTTTGACGGAATCGCTACGCCGAAATTTGAACCTTATTTCGAATAAACCGTTTTAGGGGATTCTCCGGCACCGCTGCCAGTAACGCTTACTCTGACTGACCTTTTACACTATGACCGACAAAGGCGATGACCGGTCCAAAGATCAAACCGATGATTTGACCGGGACCGAAATCCGAACTACCACCAAAGCCAAGGCCACCTGCCACTGCCACGCCCAGAAAGATCAGCGCGCCGAGCAAAATCAGGATGTTTCCGACAGTATTTATATGCATTTTTATGACCTATCAGAAGGCGGCTTAGTTCGGTGTCGCATCGCCTCAGGCGACGCGCATATTCTATGCACTTCCACAGCCAGCGCTGGAATAGGCCAGAAGGCTAGAGACAATCTACCTCTGACCCCAATCTTCTGGCGAATCAAAGCCTCACATTGCGGCATTTATCCATTAGAATCAGTCGTTCTAGTGACTTAGGAATGATCATGAGCCTCTCAAATTGCTTTTCCTCGACGAACGCATATGCCGCATGTATCGCGCTCACCCTCACTTGCAGCGCCTACGCAGACGACGATAAAAAGAAGCCTGATCTTCCGCTCGAAGGAAAAACTGAAACATTGTCATTCACGACCGACCAGGGGTCGTGGTTGTCAATCGACGTAATGGCAGATGGCGAATCCATCGTATTTGACTTACTCGGCGATCTGTACACGCTACCGATGGTGGGTGGTGAAGCAATCCGCATTACTTCCGGGCTCGGCTTCGATAGTCAGCCGACTGTTTCTCCGGATGGGCAATGGCTCGCTTTCATTAGTGATAGGAGCGGCGCCGACAATGTATGGATTAGCAAATCTGACGGCAGCGAAGCACGAAAATTATCCGACGAAAAACAGGTTGGACTTATTTCGCCGGCATGGACTGCAGACAGCCAATTCGTCGTCGTAACAAAGACCGCCGTCAAACCCGAAATGGCGATGTACCACCGTAACGGCGGTGCTGGCGTAAAACTCAGTGGAGCCAGCGAGGAAGACGATATATTCGGTGTTGGCGTGGTTGCGTCTCCAGACGGACGTTACCTCTATTACGCTAAAGGCACCGACAGCAACGGGCCAGTGCGCAACTTTCCGGCAACCCAAATCATTCGCTATCAGCGCAGCACTGGTGTTATCGACCAGTTGACGCGGGCTGAGGGTGGCGCAGTTCGGCCGGCGTTGTCCCCGGACGGCAACTTGTTGGTATACGGCACCCGTGAGAACAACGAAACAGGGCTTCGCTTACGCAACCTCACCACTGGTGCAGACCGATGGCTCACTTACCCAATTCAACGCGACTCGCAGGAAAACTATCGCCCGCCAAGTCGCGATCTACTACCTGGTTATTCCTTCACGCCTGACGGGGCAGCAATTGTCTTAAACGCAGAGGGAAAAATTTGGCGTGTAGAAATCGATTCCGATTCAAAAACTGAAATTCCATTTTCTGCAGAAGTTGACCTGGCTATTGGTCCGGATTTGACCGCTCCTTATCGCGTTCCTCAGGGCGACCTCACCGCAACCATTATTCACGACCCGGCTTTATCAGCAGATCAAAAGCGAATCGCTGCGTCGGTGCTTAGCAAAATATATGTAATGGAGAACGAGAGTGGTGCAACGCCGGAGCGACTAACCTCGGGCGACGCGTGGGAATTCAAACCAATCTGGTCACCCGACAATCGCTGGATCAGCTACGTCACCTGGTCGATGAACGACGGCGGGCACATCTGGCGTACGCGCTCCAATGGCAACGGCAGACCACAACAGCTCACTGACATCCCAGCGTTCTATACGGACATCACCTACGGCCCGGACGGTGATACGTTGTTCGCGATGCGCGGTAACGAGTACATGCGCCATCAAACGTTTAGTGAATTCACGGGTCTTGGAATTCCATTGGAATTAATATCACTGCCAGCATCCGGTGGGGAACAAACAGTCATAAAACCGGCAGAAGGCGCACGTAGTCCACATTTTGGCCCCGATCCCGAACGCATTTATCTCTATGACGATAAGGGTCTGTTCTCAATTCAATTGGACGGTTCTGACCGCCAAGAGTCTCTGGTTGTCACCGGACCACGGGGTAACCGGCGCGGGGAGAAACCACCGCAAGCCGAAGCCGCTCGAATTAGTCCTGACGGCAAACACGCGCTCGCCTGGGTGAACAAACAGATTTGGGCGATAGCGACAACAGAGATTGGTGGCAAGGCGCCAGCGGTCGATGTGCGCAAGCCCGCTTTACCCGTTGCCGCGCTGACCGATATTGGCGCAGATTTCTTTGGCTGGACGCGCGACGGTGAATCGGTCTGGTGGGCGATCGGCAATACGTTCTACTCAAGGCCCTTGGCCAGTCTGAAATTTCGGCAGGAAGACGACAAAAAAGATGAGAAAGCTGCCGCAGAAGAGACGGAAGAAGAAGAACCGTTCGTGCCAAAAGATGAACACGAAACCGTTCAGGCCATAAATTTTGATGTCATTGTTGCTCGCGATACTCCATCGGGTTCATTGTTACTAACGGGTGCAAATGTCATTACGATGTCCGGGTCATCGCTGCGCGATATGGAAAACGTACTCGAGAATCATGACGTCCTGATCACTGACAATCGAATTGCTGCATTGGGAAAAAGCGGAACGCTCGAAGTTCCAGACGATGCAACGGTAATCAATATTGACGGCAAATATGTCGTTCCCGGATTCATCGATACGCACGCCCATTGGGAGTTCCGGACACAAGATGTTTTGGAACCACAAAACTGGACGTTAATTGCGAACTTGGCATATGGCGTAACTGCGGGTCTCGACGTACAGACCACCTATAAAGACTATTTGACGTACCGCGATTTCGTTGAGACAGGTCAATCAATCGGTCAGCGAGCTTTTATGACGGCGCAAGGCATCTTTGGCAATAATGACTTCAAGTCTTATGACGCGACACTTTCCTATTTGCGGCGTTACAAAGAGCACTACCACACGAACAATATTAAGTCCTACGTGGTTGGCAATCGGCAGCAACGACAATGGGTGGTGTTAGCCAGCAAGGAACTGGGCTTGATGCCAACGACTGAAGGTGCCGGCGATCAGAAACTCGACATCACACATGCGATCGACGGCATGCATGGCAATGAACACACCATGCCGGATTCGCCAATATTCGACGACGTTGTGCAACTGTATGCGCGCACCAAGACCGCCTACACGCCAACCTTGGTCGTGCAATACAACGCGGAATCACTACGAGAATTTTTCTTTACTCAGTCTGAAATTCAAGATGACCCAAAGATGCAACGTTTTTACCCGCGCAACCGACTCAATGAACTAACCGAACGCCGTCCCAGCTGGCTCCGCGACGAAGCATTTCAATTCAAGCAAGCCGCCGCACAAGCTGCAAAAGTTCAGCGCGCTGGCGGCCTGGTCGGCGTTGGGGCGCACGGCGAATTGCAGGGGCTCGGCTACCATTGGGAAATGTGGGGCTTCGCGATGGGTGGCATGCGACCAGTGGAGGTTTTACGGGCTGCGACCATTGACGGCGCCAAGATCATTGGCATTAATCAAGACTTAGGCTCGATCGAAGTCGGCAAACTCGCGGACATGGTGGTTCTTAACGCAAACCCGCTCGATGACATTCTGAATACGGTAGAGATAGATCGTGTTGTCAAAAATGGACGCTTGTATGACGGCGATACGCTGGACGAAGAATGGCCAAATGTAAAACCACTCGCGCCATCGTGGTGGTGGTCAAATGACGATGCGCGATACTCGACCGACGCCGTGACCAATTGACTATTAATTAAACCGGAGAAAAAGCCGTCTCGACATCGGCGAAACCTGCGCAATTCGCCACCCACGATTGACTGCCCGTGCTTTGCATTTCATGGGTTGCCGCTAATAATGCGCCCACCACCAGTCGCGCCAAACCGCCACCGGTGCTCACGCGCTTTGCTCCCGCAGCGCCAATTTCGTCAATCGTATGTTGATGCAAGAATGTGCCCAGTACATTGACCGGCCGTTCGACTGACTCGGTAACAAGCCTAACGTCCTCGAGAGACTTCAGGCCCGGCGCGTAAAGAACGTCCGCACCAGCCGCCTCGAAAGCCTGCAGACGCCTGATCGTATCCTCAATATCATTACGACCTCGCAATAAATTTTCGGCCCTGGCAGTTAGTAAGAATTTAAATGGAAGTTTTGCGGCCGCCTCGACACCGGCGTGCACCCTCTCGACAGCGTGATCAAAATCATAGAGTCGCGCATTCGAACCCGGAGCGTAGTCTTCGACGGATGCACCGACGATTCCACTCTCCGCAAACCTGGATAGGCACACCGCGACTTCATCGGGACCATCACCGTAACAATTCTCCAGGTCTGCGCTAATAGGAATTGTCGTCGCCTCACACAGGGCCGCGCAGTGTTGAAACATCTCGTTAGGAGACACTTTACCGTCGTGGCGACCAAGCGTTTGTGCGAAGCCCGAACTAGTGGTTGCAAGTGACTCAATACCCTGCGCTTCAAGTATCCGAGCCGAACCAGCATCCCATGGGTTCGGAATAAGAAAAACGCCGTCTCTCCGATGCAAATTGACGAATAATTCTGCTTTTTGAGCTTGGTCGGTCATTTCTATCTCCGTCGAATGTCATTTGAGTGTACTTTTCCGGAAAACAGATTCAATGCTGAAGTCAGAAACCTCCGGTTAACGAGTCGAATCAGCGGCACAATTCGGTAATAAACTGCGCTGGTAACGTGTCTAATTCACTATCTGCGGGCACAGCAGACTAACGCCCGTCGTCTTTGCGCCAAAAGTCGATCACTGCCTTACGACCACGCCCACCGTTCCGAGGAATTGCAATGAAAACCACGATCGCCGTAATGGCTGCATTGACACTTGCACCACTTACCATTGCATGTGCTCACCATTCAGTCCTCAACTACGATGGCAAAGTCGAAGTAACCGTGATTGGCACCGTTACAAGTGCTCGATACGGATATCCCCATAGCGTCTTCCGCATTGATGTTGAGGCTGATAACGGTTCCGTTGAGAAATGGGTGTTATCGACTGAAGACCCGCGCGATGCACGCAATCTGGGATTCGACGATGAACTCAAAGCGATCAAAGTGGGTGACCCCATTCATGCCGTCGGCTGGCCGGATAAATTTAAGAAAAACACGATTCGCGGTCATCAACTACATTATCCTGACGGCACAGTCTTAATGATGCGTCGCGGCAACTACATTTGGCCCCGCGATATGCTGGCGATGGATAAGATGGCATTGAATCCGGACAACATACCGGCAGGATTTCCATCGACCAATGCGACCCTGTCCAGCACCGCACAAGTTGTTTCGTGGATAGAGGAAGATGACCGCTTAACTCGAATGGCACGTGAGTACGCGGATGGGCGATCCAGATTAATCGGATTACAAACTAACGATGAAATCGGATACCCCGGAATTGATGACTTGCTTGAATGTCATGCAGCCCGAGAAGGCTTCACGATGACAATCAATCTGGATAACGTATCTGCGACCGAACGTGCAGCCCTCGATGACGGCAGCAACTACATTTCGCGCTACAACAACTTACTGTCGCGCTGGTGGGAACAAGAACACGAAAGTTGTGAGTAGCGATCAAGGCGCCCCGCTAATAATCCATAATGTACTTCCATGGTGACACCTCAGAACCCCGTTCGACCACGACTTCAATCAATGCCGGTCGATCATTGTCTATTGCCGTCGCCAAGGCGGGTTTTAACTCATCCGGACTTGTAACACGGTAGCCATCGGCGCCGAATGCTTCTGCTAGTTTCAGGAGATCTGGATTCTGTAAATCCGCACCGATTAGATGACCGTCGTATTGCGTTTGCTGATCGCGACGAACATTACCAAAAGCATTGTTATTGAAGACAATCGTGATCAATCCAATATTGTGCTGCACCGCCGTCGCAAGCTCTGGCATAGCAAACATGAAACCACCGTCACCTGTAATAGAGACAACCGCCTTGTCTGGCAGTACTGCTTTTACCCCGATTCCTGTCGGAAATCCGAACCCTAATGTTCCTTGGTAACCACAAGTAATAAACGTACGTGGCTCATAAACAGGAAAAGCATAATAAGACGCAAAACCTACCTGACAGACCTCTTCAATAAGATAACCATCTCTTGGCAAAACTTCGCGAATAACATCGAGGTAGGCAACTTGCGGCTGAATTTCTTCAAAATTCTTTCTCGCTGTCGCTTTTGCCTCCGCAATCCGCTCCAGGTCCCCGCTATTGTGGCCGTGCCTTTGAATGGCGTCGATTAGTGCGCGGGTTCCGTCCGCAGCATCAGCAACAACACCGGCATCTGCGTGAAATCGATCCATTTCAGTAGGATCAATGTCAATACGAATAACCTTCTGTCCCTCGTTCGGCGAACGGTCATAGTATTCCATCATCGAACCCCAACGCATGAATTGCATTTCGAGTCGTGAACCAATGCCGATGAGAAGATCCGTGTCTTCCCACAACCGCCGTGCTGCCGCTGAAGAAATCCCGCAAGCATGATCCTCAGATACAACGCCACGACCGCTGCGAGCCGACGTAACTGGTGCACCAAGCAGAGTGGCAAGTTCTAAGACTTCTTCACAGGCATCCTGCGCACCGCCACCGACCATGATCAAAATATTTTTGGCCTTCGATACCAAGACTGCGGCGGAATCAATAGCGTCTTCGTCAACCTCCGGCTTATCAATTTGCGTATTGCCCGCGCCTATTTCGACATCCCAGCTCTTCGCCATCGTATCCCAACACATCTCTACAGATGCCGGGCCGCGCCGGCCAGATTGCATCTGGTGAAACGCTTCGTTGACTTGCGCCGACGTGGTAGTCGGGTCCGCGATGTGATCAGTATGCTTAATGATGTCGGCCAAAGTACCCTTTTGATCCCGCAGCTCGTGGAGGTGGCCTCGACCTGCGCCAAGAAATTCTGAGGGGACTTGCCCGGTCAAACATAGAACCGGCTGATTGGTGCCGTAAGCGGTGCACATTGAGGTCGACGCATTAAGCACACCAGGTCCCGGAACAACCGCAAAAGCGCTTGGCTTGCCTGTGGCTGCCGCTGCTCCAAACGCCATGTAACCGGCCCCTTGTTCATGGCGACTGATGACGTGTTTTATTTCCGGCATCCGATACATCGCATCAAACATCGGGTAGATTTGTGCGCCAGGCAATCCAAAAATTGTGTCGATTCCGTTTGCGACAGCCGAGCGAATCATCGCTTCGCCACCGGTCATTGTTTCAGTCCGTGTCATGCATTTTTTCCGTTGTGAAAATTAGAGAATAAATTCAGACCAGAATAAATCTGAACAAGAAATAGGAGAGTGCGAATCCAGTCAGCGAGATAATGCTAATCCAACTCCAGACGGTAAGCACGGTGTTCGGGCGAAATTCACCCGTAATTTCATCCGATGTCACGGCACGATAGTTGAAATACGCGATCGCAGGTGCGGCAGCAAAACCCATACTGGTCGCAAAATCAAGAAAGCCTACAAAGCTACCCATCAAGAATAAAATAATGACAATCGAGCCAACAATTTGCACTGCTAGAAATAAGGTATAGCGATCTTTCGTAGCGTCGGAATCTTTACCAAGATAAGTCGAAATTCGATCAACGACGCGAGGCGAACCATCCATGAGCGCAATCAGCGTGGACCACATGACGGCCAACGCCGCAAGGGAAATGACCGGGTACATCCATTTGCCAAATACGGTGGTGAAAATAGAGAGCAATTCTGCCGCGAAAGCGCCGGGGTTTTGTGGCGCCACACGATCAGTTTCGAATAACACCGCCGTGCCCATTACAACGAAACAAACCGCGAGCACCAACGTTAGTCCATAGCCGATTCGCAAGTCGGTTAATGCTTGCTGGAACGTGAAATTTTCGGCACCAACTGCACGACGTCGCTCACAAATCCATTTGGACTGAAACACGGCGCCGCTCAAGGGCATCGGCATCCAACCAGTAATTGCGATGACGAAAAGTAATAGAGAACGATCATATTGCAGATCAGCGAACATCGATCTGCCGTCACTACCGAGTAGCGGCAACGCAAAAATTACAGCGAGAACCGTCAGGATTGAGAAAACAATCACCAATACTTTGATAATCCGTTCCGCTCTCATGTAATGGCCATTCAACAAGACCAGCGCCGAAACAATCAAAAGACCTACAGCCACCATCGGCGCACTATAGGGAAGACCAAAAATACTAACGACGAGGCCTGCAGTAACCAGTGCCACCGCCGTCGGGGCGATAAACATATCGACAATTGATGCGAGACCCATCCAGATCAGAGCAGTTTTGCCGATACGCGCGTACGCGGTAATCAGACTCCGCCCTGTCGCGGACGCATATGCGACGCCGAACCGGAATGCAGGA
>JABIUH010000479.1 GCA_018701055.1 Woeseia sp.
CCTACGCACTATTGTCAACGCCAAAACAATGTATGGGAGAACAGGAGCTGCGTGCGCAATTGAATCTCAGCAATCGTTTGTTGCGACGTTTCAAGTATTCAGACCTGGTGACGGTGCCGGATTGGTCAGCAGATGAAATTGTTGACCACGGCGAGAAGCTGAAGGTCATCGAGCGTACCGGTCATCCGTTAGGCGACGTTGTGAGTATGACGGAGACAAACGCGGTGTTGATGACGTACTTCCGCAACAATATTCAGCATTTGTTCGCCATTCCGGCCTCAATCGCATGTTGCTTCATTCAAGGTCGCGAGTTGGCACACGCGGAATTGCAGAGATTGGTTCGTATGATCTACCCGTTCATGCAGAAGGAGCTAAACCTGCAGTGGAATGCCAGCGACATTGATGAGGTAACGACGACTGCAATTGAAGCGCTGATTGATGAAAGTGTACTGATCCGCGAGGGAGACCGTCTCGTCCGCCCGCCGACCGGGTCTGCACCCGCTTTCCAATTGATGATGTTGGGGCAGTCAATGGTGCCGATGTTGCAACGGTTCTATCTGGTTATCGCGCTTTTGGTCAGAAATCAATCGGGGACACTGACGCGCGCCAAATTGGAAGGTTTGTGTCAACAAAGCGCACAGCGTCTGGCGATGATTTACGGTCTGCATTCTCCAGACTTTTTTGATAAAGCGCTGTTTCAGGATTTTATTCGAACATTGCGTGAGAAAAACGCTGTGCGACGGAATGAGGCCGGCTTTCTTGAATTTGGTGATGCCATTTCAAGAATCGGTGAAGATGCACGCCTCGTTCTTGGCGAAGAAATTCGCCATAGCATTTTGTCGCTCACATTCTCGGGGCCTGGTTTCGATCGACTATGAAGGTCGTATCGTTTTATCGCTTTATTCAAATTGACTCACCCGACATTATTCGCGGTCGCGCGCAAGTGTTGTGCGAGAAAGAAGGTCTATTAGGTACGATTTTAATAGCGGAAGAAGGTGTTAACGGGACCCTGGCGGGCTCTTCAGAGAGCGTGCGAAACGTTTTCAATTGGTTGAACGACACGTTGGCCGTCGCAGAGCCAATCGACGGCAGGTGGACAGAGGCGGAAGAGGCACCATTTCGCCGTATGCGGGTTAAGGTCAAAAAAGAAATTGTGACGCTTGGGCGACCGGACGTTCGCCCAGACAAGCTCACTGGTACGCATGTGGACGCTAAAGAGTGGAATGCGCTCATAGCGGACCCGAACACATTGATTATCGATACCCGCAATCAATACGAGTATGAAGTCGGGACATTTGAGAAAGCGATCGACCCTAAGACTGATAGTTTTCGAGAATTCCCTGACTACGCGGAACGACTTGCCGCAGATAACACCGATCGCCCGGTCGCGATGTTTTGTACGGGTGGTATTCGCTGCGAAAAAGCGACCGCGTTAATGTTGGAGCTCGGATTCGACGATGTCTACCAACTCAATGGCGGTATTCTGAAGTATCTTGAGGATGTCGACGACGCTGACAGTCGCTGGGAAGGCGAGTGTTTTGTTTTTGATACGCGGGTAGCCGTTGATCGCGATCGTGCCGAAGGCGGCTACGTACAGTGTCACGCATGCAGGCGACCGCTTAGCACGCAGGACCTTAACTCGCCTGATTATCGAGAAGGCATTGCGTGTCCTAAATGCGTAACGACGCTCGACGACGAAAGAGCCGAAAGACTGGAAGAGCGCCGCAAACAAATTCAGCTTGCACGAGAACGTGGCGAAAGGCACAGCGGCGCAAAATAGTATGAGAGTAGGGCGTCGTACCCATCGTCACGGCAGCGACTCGCAGCGGCTACTCAAACGTGTTTAGTTTCCGTGAGATGAACAACCGTGCCAGGCAACAGTTGGCGTTGATGGTTCAACGGTAGGTTTCGGCGACGATACGCATCGCCTTCGCATGAAGTTCCGCGACGAGCTCAGCGTGTCGATTGGCGAGGTTCGTTTGCTCACCCGGATCGCTATCGAGGTCATAAAGTTGCGCCTCAGAGGCGAAGCCACCTTCGATATTTTTATCCTCCGCGACCCACTCCAGACCGCCATCGCCCGTATACGGCATGATGTATTTCCAGTCGCCGTTGCGTAGTGCCAGGCTACCCACCGATTCCTCGAGTAAGTAGTCGCGTCCACGATCGTTTCGTCCGAGCCACGAATCGAGCTGATCGCGGCTGTCGATAGCTTCATTTTCTGAAATATCCTGATCTATGAGAGCGGCTAGCGAAGCGTAGATATCAATTTGCGAGACGAGCGCGTTGCTGGTCGATGCCGCGATTGAGCCTGGCCAATACACGATGGTCGGTACGCGAGTGCCTGCTTCGTAGGCGCTGTATTTGCCGCCGCGAAATGGGCCGGATGGGCGGTGGGTACCGAGTAGCGACACAGATTGATCGTCGTATCCATCGTCCAGCACGGGTCCATTGTCACTTGTGAAGATCACTAAAGTCTTTTCCGCGATGCCCAGCGATTCTAGCTCGTCAATTATTTCGCCTACCATCCAATCGACTTGCGCGATAGCGTCGCCTCTCGGCCCCATGGTGGACATGCCCTCGAATCGCGGATTCGGTAACCGCGGTACATGTATGTCGTGGAACGAGTGGAAGAGGAAGAAGGGTTCGTCGTGGTGCGCGCGGATGAACTGCACCGCCTTATCGGTAAAGACATCAGGAAATTCTTCATCCACCCAAAGTGCGGACTCGCCACCGCCCATGTGTCCTATACGGCTAACGCCGTTGATGATGGTGTCGCTGTGCTGCGAGTCAGCCCCGTAACGGAGCAGCTCCGGATTGTCATAGCCCGTTGGCCGATCGCCTACCCTGCCGGTATAGCTGATTTCAAGCGGTTCTACCGATTCCAGATTGATTACCTTTCGATTCTCTAAATATACGGCAGGTACGCGATCGCCGGTAGCCGGCAAAAGGAAGGCATAGTCGAAGCCAATTTCGAGCGGCCCTGGGGTGATGTCGCGGTTCCAATCCAGGCTTCCGTCACCCAGCCCGAGATGCCACTTGCCGACGACGCCAGTTGTATATCCAACGTCTTGCAACATTGTCGCGAGTGTCGGCTTGCCAGGCCGTATCAAAA
>JABIUH010000413.1 GCA_018701055.1 Woeseia sp.
CAAAATCAGAACTCATAGAAATGATCTCCAGAAAGCAGAAACATCTGCCCGCAAAGGATGTTGAGCTTGCGGTTAAGCATTTGCTCGATTTAATGAGCGACTCACTGGCAAGTGGTGATCGAATCGAAATTCGCGGTTTTGGCAGCTTTTCATTGCATTTCAGGCCTCCGCGCATCGGACGTAATCCGAAAACTGGCGAAGCTGTAGCGCTTTCCGGCAAATATGTGCCGCATTTCAAGCCGGGTAAAGATCTGCGCGAGCGGGTCAATTCGAGTCGTCACCTCCCTATAAAAGACTAAGTACTGGCGAAAAGAATCCCAGTTAGCGGGATTTTGGGTTGAGAATCTACAAAACAAAGCAAAGTCGCTCGGGAATGTTCGCCGCTAAACTACTATTCGAGTCCGTTTCCGGTGTGATGCACATTCAAAGGTGCGTCTTGCCGCAGACCGATATACTGTCCCGGTTATCGACGCAAATCGCGATAAAATATTGTCCAGGATCGCCACAGCAGTGATTAATCGGATTGGAGTAGGAGCGTGTTGAAGAAAATCGGAATTGGCATTCTGATACTTATGATCTTCGTCATAATGCTTTGGTTTACGAGCAATAACCTCGGCAATGTCGATGTTGATCTGGCGTTCGATACCATAACGACTTCTATACCCATCGCCTTCTTGGTGGTGTTTGTCTTTGGTTGGGCGTTCGGATTGCTCTGTACGAGTATGTTCATTATTCGACTAATTAATGAAAGGCGGCAATTACGTCGCAAACTCCGTCAATCAGAGGCGGAAGTATCTAGTCTTCGCAATCTGCCGCTCGTCGATGCCGACTGAATCGACGTTTCTTCTGGCAGGTTTATTCCTGTTGCTAGCGGCTGCGGGCTGGGCGCTGGGTCGATTTGGTGATCGTGACGAGGACGAAAATGCGCCACTTCCGCTGAATGTTGACTATCTGAAGGGTTTGAATTTTCTACTAAACGAACAGACAGATCAGGCGCTTGAGCATTTTCTGAAAATGGTTCGCGTCGACGACAAGACGATTGAAACTCACTTCGCACTCGGCAGTCTTTTCCGAAGGCGGGGGGAGGTAGATCGTGCGATCCGGATCCATCAAAACATTATCGCGCGTCCGGATTTGGCGGCAGAGCAGCGTGACCAGGCGTTACATTCTCTGGCTAAAGACTATCTGCGCGCTGGTCTTTTGGATCGAGCGGAGAACGTATTTACCCAATTGGCGCAGGGATCTCGTTACCAGGTCGAGGCGTTAGAGAGCCTCTGCCGGATCTATGAGCAGGAAAGAGAGTGGCAGCGGGCGATAGAGTCAGGCCAGAAACTGGAAGTACTGAGTGGAGAATCCCTGACTCTACAAATAGCACACTACTACTGTGAATTGGCAGAACAAGCGGTTATCCGTAAAGACTTTCCAGCCGCGCGTGCATTTGTTAAGAAAGCGCAAAGCGGTCGTCCGAGGACGCAACGTGGCGCACTGACGCGAGCGAACATCGCGCGTGAAACCAATGATACAAAGACGGCGTTACGCTTGTATCACCGAATTATTGACGAAAATACTTACCTTACGACCGAAGCGCTGCCGGCTCTCGTAGATGTCTACAATGCCGAGGCTAAAACCGACCAGCTTGAGAAGACGCTTCGATCTCTTCTGACCAAGATGCCGGAAATGAAGACTAATATTGCGTATACCGCCATCGTCAACAACATTGGTGGTATCGATATTATTGACGAATGCGTCGAAGAATATATGTTGAACGAACCCACGCTGATTGAGTTTGTAGACTTACAATCGGTCGATAATTCGACCGGTGTGAATCGGCGCTCTGCGTTGGCCAAAGTCCGTGCTGCGCTCAGCAAACTTGCGGCGACCATTCCACGTTATCAGTGCAAAGAATGCGGATTTTCAAGTCAGTGCCTTCTTTGGCAATGTCCGAGTTGCCGTGGCTGGGAAACGCAACGTCCATTCACGACGGTCAGCTTCGATTCATTGTTACAGCGAAGTTCTACTGGCGCATAGCCGCGCAATTTTCATTTTGGGATAGATTACTGATTTTTGTCAGCGGCTTCATGCTGCATGGCTGTCTATGCTTCTCCTTGTTCCAACTTGTTCTAGTTGGGGACATCAAAAAATAAGGAGTAGTTGAATGTTAAATCTTAGAATGGCTTATGTGACGGCTATTTTGTCGATGCTATCTGCTGGTGTATGTTTTGCCGGGCCCGTCAATGTGAATACCGCTGATGCTGAGACGATTTCAGCGGAACTGAAAGGTGTTGGCATTACGAAAGCAATCGCAATTGTTGAATATCGGAAAGCGAACGGGCCTTTTCGGAAGGCGGAAGATCTAGCTCAGGTGAAGGGTATCGGAGACCGAACCGTAGAGATCAATCGAGCCAATATTAAGGTGGCTTCAGGCGACGCAAGATCTAAGTAGGGGTCAATCTCGACGACCAGTGGCCTACGCCGACGTGGATCGGCGTAGGCCATTCTGTGAACAAGGTACAGGTGTTTCTTGTGACCGGTTGCGTGTCATTTGACTGGCTATATTCGTTACTATGCGGGTCTGATTTCGCTTTGGAGAATTGAGTTGTCTGCAGATGTACGAGTAGCTGTTTTCCCTGTGGCCGGTCGCGGTACGCGCTTTTTACCCGCCACCAAGGCCAGTCCGAAAGAAATGTTACCCATTGTCGACAAACCTCTTATTCAATATGCGGTAGAAGAGGCGATCGCGGCGGGGGTAACGAAGCTGGTATTTGTCACTGGCGCGTCAAAACGGGCGATTGAGGATCATTTCGATGTCGATCCGGAGCTCGAAAACGCGCTGATTGCGGGCGGTAAGAATGAACTGCTCGAATCGATTAAGGGCATTATTCCTGCAGGCGTGTCATGTATTTACATTCGGCAGGGCGAACCGCTTGGTCTGGGCCATGCGGTGCTTTGCGCAAAACCTGCTGTGGGTGACGTACCGTTCTATGTTCACTTGGCTGATGATCTCATCATCGGGGAATCAGGTTGTTTGAGGCAGCTCGCGGATCAGTACGGCAAGCACGGTAGCAGTGTCGTTGCAGTTGAGCGGGTGCCACATGAAAATACCTCAAGTTACGGCATCGTCGCAGTGGAAGAGTCGGCGGACGGACAGAGGATGACTCAAATTGTCGAAAAACCAAAGCCGGAAGATGCGCCGTCAAATTTGGCCGTTGTAGGGCGCTATCTGTTAGCGCCAGAGATTTTTACCAAACTTGAATCGACGGGTCGTGGCACAGGTGGTGAAATTCAGCTCACTGATGCAATAGCCGATCTGCTCGATGATGCAGCCGTGTATGCCTTCCCATTTTCGGGCAAGCGATTCGATTGCGGCAGTAAGTTGGGATACTTGAAGGCGACCGTCGAATGCGGACTCATGCACCAGGATATAGGCGATGACTTTCGCGCCTACTTGCGTCAATCAATAGATAGCTAACGCAAAAGCGCAGGCGTTAAGCACGCGAGCGCGAGTCACGTTTTCGGTCAACTTCGGTCAGCAATTTCTTGCGCAGACGCAAGCTCTTTGGCGTGACTTCCAATAATTCGTCGTCATCGACGAATTCGAGTGCTTGCTCGAGAGAAAAACGAATGGGCGGCGTGAGG
>JABIUH010000201.1 GCA_018701055.1 Woeseia sp.
ACCGTTTTGCTCCGCGATTTCTTGCGCACGAAGGTGTTTCTTAACGGTCAGTGGATAGTAAGTACCACCCTTAACGGTCGCATCATTCGCCACGATCACGCAATCAATGTCACTGACCTGCCCAATGCCCGTTATAACGCCCGCCGCAGGCACCTCATCGTCATACATTCCGTAAGCGGCCAGAGCGCCCAACTCAAGAAACGGCGCACCGCGATCGACGAGAGACCGAATCCTATCGCGAGGTAGGAGTTTGCCGCGCGCCAGATGCTTTTCGCGAGAACGCTTGTTGCCACCACCTGAAATGGTGGCAAGCACAGCTTTCAACTGCTCTGCCAGTAGACGGTTCGCTTTGTCATTCTTCGCGAAGTCCTTCGAATCAGTCGTTATTTTTGTTTTAATGATTGGCATAGCTAGCTGTCGTTAGAGAATTTCTGAGTCGAACTACGCTGTGGATTTGAACAACTCGCGTCCAATAAGCAACCGTCGTATCTCGCTCGTCCCGGCACCGATTTCATAAAGTTTAGCATCGCGCAAAAGACGTCCCGCCGGATAGTCATTAATATACCCGTTTCCGCCCAAGATCTGGACCGTCTGATTCGCCATCCATGTCGCACGCTCTGCCGCGAGCAATATACAAGCGGCAGCATCAAAACGCGTCGTTTGATTTCGATCACACGCATTCGCCACGGCATACACATAAGCGCGACAAGAATTCATTGCCGTATACATGTCAGCCACCTTGCCCTGCATGAGCTGAAAAGTCCCGATCGCCTGACCGAATTGCTTTCGATCGTGAATATAAGGCATAACAAGATCGTAGCAAGCACGCATGATGCCCAAAGGGCCTGCTGCCAAGACAAGTCGCTCATAGTCGAGACCGCTCATCAGTATTTCCGCACCCTTACCTTCCTCGCCCAGTAAGTTTTCTGCGGGGACACGACAATCTTGCAATATGATCTCGCCAGTGTCCGAACCGCGCATGCCGAGCTTGTCTAGTTTTTGTGCGGCGCGACAACCCTCGAATTCTCTTTCGACCAAAAATGCGCTGAGTTTATTGTGCCCCTCATCGCGCACATCGGTTACGGCGTAGATAATGGTGACGTCTGCCTCCGGCGCATTTGTTATCCACATTTTACTGCCGTTGAGTACGTAGTCGCTGCCGTCGGCGACAGCTGTCGTTGTCATGCCCATGACGTCGGAGCCGGCACCTGTTTCGCTCATCGCCAATGCGCCGACGTGCACGCCCGAAATCAGGCGCAGAAGATAAATTGATTTTTGCTTATCAGTACCCCAGCGTTTGATTTGATTGACGCAAAGATTCGAATGCGCACCATAAGATAGGCCAACTGATGCAGAGGCTCGGCTGATTTCTTCCATTGCAACAGCATGCGCGAGATAGCCTAAACCAGCGCCACCAAACTCCTCTCCAACTGTGATGCCCAGCAAGCCCATTTCTCCCAATTCGACCCATAGATCGCGAGGAAACTGGTTAGAGGAATCAATCTCGGCAGCGCGTGGCGCGATGCGATTGGCGGCAAAGTCACTGATCGATTGGCGCAACAAATCAATGTCATCGCCAAGACCAAAATCAAAATCAAACATGGGAATCTCTACCTTTTAACGAGAAGTAAGCCATCGTCCCGACATCACCGCTCCGCGTGTATACCATAACGGCGGTATATCTCTTAACTCATTAATCTTTAATCTCTTTACAGGATTTTTAGATCATCTATAAATAGCGAAAATAGTTCATTCTGCGAACTAATTTCAAGTTTTGCGAACAAAATTCGCTTATGCACCATGACTGTGCCCGGCGCAATTTTCAGTTCGGTTGCCACAGACTTCAAGGAGTGCCCACGTAACAACAATTGACTGATTTGCCGCTCGCGATTAGTTAATTTCGTTTGCCCGAAATTTTCGAAACAGGTTGTCAAACGTGCGTGTACATTATCGACACCGCTAACGTTACCTGTGCGTCCAATCCAGGCTTTCCAAATTTTTCGCATCCACGCCAGAACCATTGGCTCAATGAGCCTCAGTCTACCTAGCTCTGCTCTCGTGAACATTCGATCGCGCCGCCCTACGATGAGTACGATTGTGGTTCGAGAAGAGACCCTTGCCAGATAGTCAATTTCGTCGAGTAAGTGTGTGCGTTCGCAATACTGACGGTAGTATTCGCTCGAGCGAAATCGATCCAGGACCGCCTCACGGAAACGGCAGAGGTTGGGTTGACCACGCTGAATCGCCAATTGATAAAGCGGGTCAAGCAGGTACGGACCATCGAGATAACGTTCCAGATAATGCTTTCGCCCGGCGGGCTCCAACGTATGATGCAAAATATCTGGGCGTGCGTCTTTGTGAAACGCAATCAGACAAGTGCCCTCGTGATTCACTGCGACGTCAATGGCTGACGTCAAGCTGCGCGCTATGTCCTTTCCATTTGTCGAAGAAATAATTCCGGCGACTGCTGCATGCCAGTGGATCGACTGAAATTTATTCAGAATGGATTAACTAGCCCTGATAGCGTCCGGCGACCGCATGCCGCTTCCGGGCATCGTCAACTGAAATATCAATCCAACCGACTTTTCCAATCTCGTTCGTTTCACTCACTTTACTCCCCGGATAATTGCGAATCGCCTTCTTGCTCAAGTTCCTGCCAGATTTCTTCTACCCACGTCCGAATTAACAACGCTTCCTGCCAGCGATCAGACAGTTCTCGCTGATCCATACCGGTTATTGCGTAGGGTGGCGGACCCAATTCGCAGAGAAATATAAGCGTTGCATCGCCTGCGTTCCTCTCGCGCCAAAGACGCATGCCCTGTTTCCACCACCCTCTAAAAATAGAAACCCACTTTTGGTGTTGTGGGAACTCGATCTGAATCTGTACTTGCTCCCGATTGGCCACACGACCCTGAAAACATTCGGAACGCTCCAAAATTTGGTCGATGTAACCCTGATCGACTGACGTAATTGGGTCACGCATTTCTCGATCGACAACGAAGTGTGAAAGGTCAGCACATAATTTTATATCCGGCACTAAGTCGATAATCTGCAACGTGTAATAAAGATCATTGAGCAAGCTGTCGCGGTGGGTTTCGAAGAGCATTGGTAAACCAGCTTGATCAGCCTCTGCTGTCCATCGCTGGATAACGGGAACGGCGTCTTTTGGATTGATTGGCATGACACCGCCAATAATGTTTACCAACGAAGCGTTGAGTTCGTTAGCAAACTCGTACAACGGCTGCATATCATCAATAGTGAACGGAAATGCGTTCATCATGCATTCGAGATTATTTTCCGCATAGAGCGCTTTGAGACCACGAAGTTCGGCAATTTCACTAACGGCCGGGTCAATACACACACCATCGTAGCCGGCATCCGCAATCATTTTGAACCAGGTGCTATGCGAATGTTCCGCTCGACCAGGAATTCGTTGTTCCATTGCCCATAGAGATTGGAAAATTTTGAGTGTCTGCATTGCGTCCCTAAAATGAAGTCAAAAAGGAAGCGGCATTACCGCCATAGACATCGGCGCGCTGGGCTGCGAGCAAAAACTCCTTGCCCTCTGGCACCGGCCCGTCATGATTGCCGACGATCCGATGCACTCGCTGTTTATGGAACATTTTCAACTGCGCACCCAGTGGAATGACAGCGGTAGGGTATGACCCGAATAGCGCTCGATGTTTGCCAGGTAATTGGTACCACGGCACGGACATATCGTCGTGATGCGCATTGTGGAAACCGAAATTGAGTGTGAACCAGTTTGGCCAGTCGCGTCGCAATGTATGCGGATTGCTATACGTGTGTTCTTGCTCCCATTCAAAATCCCCTTTCCGCGGCGGTTTTTCGAATTCGAACAGTGACAGACTGTACGGATAGTCATGTTGCAGACTATCCATGAAGCGCAAGACTGTCATCATCAACATATAGGCGACCGCATACAGAATGGCTACTTTCGTAGCGAAGATTAATAACGCAAGGAAAACACCACCTCGAACACCAATTACGGTCAGATTTCGCTGACGTTGCGCGCGGCGTTCTGGTATGAGGAAGGATGTGAATACCATTACGCTGTGCATGATCAAGTCATGCGCTGGAATATAAAACCACTCCAATACTTGAGTGATACGCAAAACGAATGGTCGCTCGTTAAACATTTTTTCGTAGTCAAACCAAACCACATCGTCGTTATCGACATGATGTCGAAAATGTTTGTAACGAATGTCCTCGAAGGTGCCGTAAGCCGATCCGCATAACCAGCTTAGCGTCTTGCCGAGAACCGCGTTATGACTGTGTTTGCGGAAAACCAGGTTGTGTCCGCACTCATGAATCATATAGGCGGCGATGATCATTCCGTGGGCGAGTATCAAAGTGGCCAGCAAATTGACTAGCCATGAGGCCTGCATCAGGCCAAGCCACCCAACACCGTACATAACAACCGCATATGCGAGTGCACCACTATGATAGCGGCGTCCAGTGTCATTATGGAAGAATTGTTTGGAAGCCATTTATAACCTATATATCAATCGATTGGCCGAATTCCAAGTCTGAGCTGAAGCGGCGAATGTGAGTAAGATAACCGCCTCCACCGTCACTGACAAGGTTGCAATTTTGGCCGGTGGGAATGACAGGATACTATTGATAGCATACCCGGCGAACAGTAGAGTGAAATCATGAAATTCGAGAACAAAGTGGTCATTATCACTGGTGCCGCCCGCGGCCTGGGACAGGAATATGCCCGCCAGTTTGCACGTCGTGGCGCTCGCGTTGTCGTTTGCGACATTCGCGACTGCAGTGAGACGCTCGCGCTTATCAAAGAGGAAGGCGCAGCCGGACTTAGCGTTAAAACCGATGTGACCAGCGCAAGCAGCACAGTGAAAATGGCAGAAGCCGCTATAGACGAGTTTGGCGGAGTAGACGTGTTGATCAACAACGCGGCGCTGTACGGAAGTCTAAAATTCGCGCCGCTTGAGCAACTCGATGAGGCGGAGTGGGATGCAGCCATGAACGTCAATGTTAAGGGTATCTGGCAATGCACCAAGGCTGTTTTGCCTTCGATGAAGGAACGCGGTGGCGGTGCAATCGTCAATATTAGTTCACTGGCCGCGACCTACGGAATGCCAAATGGTCTGCACTACACTACGTCCAAAGCTGCAGTCATCGGTGCGACTCGGGGTATGGCCCGCGAACTAGGGCGCTACAATATTCGCGTCAATGCCGTTGCACCCAACGTAGTCGATACTGAAGCAACGGCGGAGGTATTCGGTGACAAACGCGATAAAATCATTGATGTGACACTTTCTCAACAAGCCATTCGAAAACCGTTGGCGGCAGAAGATATTGTCGGCACGGTGCTTTTTTTAAGCAGCGATCAAAGTAAAGTCACCACAGGCCAAACCATTATGGTCGACGGTGGAACCGTATTCTTATAGCCAAGCAATAACACAAATTGGATTAACATCAATGAAAATGGTAACCGCAATCGTTAAACCCTTTCGGCTGGACGATGTACGAAACGCGTTGAGCGAAGTTGGCGTGCAAGGCATGACAGTGAGCGAAGTGAAGGGCTTTGGTCGCCAGCGTGGTCACACCGAACTCTATCGCGGCGCAGAATATGTGGTGGATTTCTTGCCAAAGGCCAAAATTGAAGTGGCAATTCCCGACGATCGACTGGATGACGTCGTTGAGGCAATCATCGAAGCTGCAAAGACCGGAAAAGTCGGTGACGGCAAAATTTTTGTCAGCTCGCTAGAGCAAGTGTGGCGAATTCGTACAGGTGAAACCGGGGACAGCGCGCTGTAACAGCGCCTATAGAGGTCGCCAGACAAACCCCTCATCGCGACGCCTATAGATACCCAACGCTTTACCGTAGATTTCCGACTCGGCAACCAAACCGAAGAAACGCCCGTCCAGGCTACGTCCGCGATGATCGCCGATTGCCAATAACATCCCGTCGGGGATTAGTAATAGGGCTATGTCCGGACCACCGCCATGATCTAAATTAATTCCAACCAGTTTGTCGCCAATGACCTCAGTCGAGCCAACCCCATGGGCCACAGATTCCCCTCCGACCCATAAGTGCCCGGCATTAATGTCAATGCGATCGCCGCCAACCCCGACAATACGCTTGATTAAGCGCGTGCCGTCACGCGGCGAATCAAATATGACGACATCGCCGCGCTCAACCGCCTCTCCATCCAGAAGCTCAACTTTAATAAAAGGTACCCGTAACCCATAAGCAGACTTGCTAACTAACACCCGGTCGCCACTGAACAAAGTGTTTTCCATGGAACCGGAAGGAACATAGTAGTGATCTGCAAATGACGAACGAAAAGCCATCACGCCGAGTATTAACAGCAGCAATGATGGCAACTCTGACCGTATCCAGTTCTTTTTCGTTTTCATGCTCTTATGAGACAAATGGGCACCCTTAAAGTTGCGTTTTACTCACCCATATAAAATGCATTCAACTTATTG
>JABIUH010000368.1 GCA_018701055.1 Woeseia sp.
ACACAACGCTTACAGGCGCTTGCACAGGACGAGGATGATTCATTCCTCGTTGAAGAAACAGAGGCAACGACTGATCCGGTCGACAATGAATTGATGGTGGATGCGCCGGCAGTTGAGCCTTTAGGTGACACGGTTGAAACGTCAGCACCGGTCATGGGAGCCGCTGTTGACCCGGATGCTGACACCAGCAGTAGTCAGTCGCTTGAGGACACGTTCAGCAGCGACACAGCCATTAATCTGGATCAATCAGACCCGGTAGCGGAAGCTGATTTCCACATGGCCTATGGACTATATGATCAGGCCGCGAATCTGATTAATGGTGCACTGAAAGCGGAACCCGAACGTGAAGATTTCTTGGCGAAATTATGCGAAATATATTTCGTTTGGGGGAACCGCGATGCATTCGTAGACGCTGCCGGAAACCTAAAAGCGGTTGTCGGTGGTAGCGATAACCCCGATTGGGACAAGATTGTCATCATGGGGCAACAGATCGCAGGTGAACATGAAATGTTCTCAGGGGTAAGCGCTGAGGGGGTTTCCCGGGCGGTCGATCTATCATTTGATGGAGGTATGGAAGACGCTGGCGAACTCGATATTGATTTCGCGGGTGGGCCGGACAGCAGTCAGGATGATGTTATTGACCTGGGCTCAGATGCCGGGCTGGATTCGTTTTTACCTGATGCGACCGGTGAACTCGATTTCAGCTTTGACGAAGATGCGGACAACGACAGCGACGTCTCAGTCACGCAGGAGATGGAGGCGCCGGATCTCGATGAGGGAACGGCAGAAATGCCCGTTATGGGTGACCTCGAGAGTATTGCAGAGACGCCAACGATCGAGGCACAGTTTGCAATTGATGCGACCGGTGAGTTGCCGGCACTAGCTGACTTCGAGATCGATATTCCTGCAACAGATGCGACCGTGGAAATTAATTTAGATGATTTGGGTCTCGATCTCGGTGGACTGGATGAAACTTCGGTTGCGACCGATGACGAACTGATCAATGACCTGGATGACACAGCAGAAAGCCAATCATTGCAAATACCGAATGATCTCGATGCAACTGGCACCGTTGAGGAACTGAGCGATTACGATGCGACGGGGCATGATTTCGCGATCGATTTAGATAACGCTGATACCGGAATTCAACCGGCTGTGGACATCGAAGATGCTCTTGCGGCTACGGGTGAAATGCCGTCGCTGGGCGAGGGCACGAGCCTGTTGCCTGCACTGGGCGACGAAGAAGCCACCATGTTGGCGTCGCTTCATGATGACTCCGAAGATACTGATTTTGGCATCGACGCGAATTTATTGGATGCGACCGGAAGAACGCAGGTTCTCACGGAAGACATGGCAGTAGAAACGGCGACCAATGCCGCGCTGTCCGACGACGATGTGACCATGCTGGCATCGCTTGACGACGATGATGACGAACCCAGCGTAATGCCTGGTGATGTCGAGACCGTGGTGGCGCGACACGACAATGGTAATGATGACGGTGAGTTTGATTTCGCCAAGACTGAAGCATTAGCCAAAGACGTATTTAGTTCGGGTATGTCGACCGATGAGACGGGTAGGATGCCCGGGCTTGCAGGCGGTATTGATTTGGACCTTGATCTTGACGACCTAACGGCCGCGCTAAAGGAGAGTGAGGTTGGAGATACGATCGATCAGATGCGCGATGAAGCGACGGTTGAACAACCAAGAATCGAGCCCAACGCAGCTAACAGCGTGACGCAATCCCTAGCGCCCGAAGACCTGTCCGGCGATTTGCATGAAGCACGGACCATGACGGAAGTTGGGACGATGTTGGATCTCGCCCGAGCGTACGTCGATATGGGTGACCCAAGTGGTGCACGCAGCATTCTCGAGGAGGTTCTCGACGAGGGTGACGAGGGGCAAAAACAACAGGCTCAACAGTTGCTGGATTCACTTCCCTCCTGATCAATCTGGATCAATGCAGGCATTGCCTGCGTGAATCTACCTTATGCGCGTAGCTTTAGGATTCGAATACGACGGCACGAACTACGTCGGCTGGCAGAGTCAGAAGTCCGGTCTCGGCGTCCAATCTGCTGTCGAGAAAGCCATCAGTGTCGTCGCTGACGAATCCATCAAAATAATTTGCGCTGGTCGTACGGATACTGGCGTGCACGCGGCAGGTCAGGTGGTTCATTTCGATACAGACGCAGTTCGCAGCGTACGTGGCTGGGTTCTGGGTATTAACTCGAATCTGCCGAGTGATATCAGCGCGAGTTGGGCGGTCGAGGTGAGTGACGAGTTTCACGCGCGCTTCTCAGCGATCCGTCGAGCCTACACGTATCGAATATTGAACCAGCCTGTACGGTCTGCACTATTGCATCGGAAGGCTTGGTGGGTGCACGCAGATTTGGATGCGATTGCGATGCAGTCGGCAGCAGACAGTTTGCTCGGGCGCCATGACTTTTCAGCATTTCGAGCTGCTGGTTGCCAGGCCAACACACCGGTCAGAGATATTTCAACATTAAGGGTCACACGGCAAGCGCAATGGATTAGCATTCACGTGCAGGCAAACGCGTTTCTGCAACATATGGTGCGCAATATCACCGGTGTGCTAGTCGCGATTGGTAGAGGCGAACAATCGATTGACTGGGCTGCAGCGATTCTAGAGACGAAAGACAGAACCAAGGGTGGAATTGCAGCACCGCCACAGGGGCTAACGCTCGTCGAAGTGACTTATCCCGATCACTTTGGCATTCCCGCGAATTCTGCTGCGAACGAATTTCGTTTATGATGCAAACCTACCTTGGTGGATCACTAGTGATTTGGACTGAATTATGAGCTGGTTTGAGAAACTGATGCCCTCGCGCATCAGCACTGAGAAACGTACACGATCGGTTCCGCAAGGCGTTTGGATGAAATGTCCCTCTTGCGACGAGCAGTTGTATCGCAAGGAAGTTGAGCGAAATTTGGGCGTGTGCCCGAAGTGCGATCATCATATGCGTATGGGCGCGCGGCAGAGACTGGAAAGTTTTCTTGATCCGGATTCGCAAGAAGAGATCGCGGCAAACCTTGAGCCGCAAGACCCTTTGAAATTTCGCGATAGCAAGCGCTACCGTGATCGCATTGTCCAGGCGCAGAAAAAAACTGGTGAAAAAGATGCTTTGATCGCAGCACAGGGCACGCTCAAAGGAACTCCGGTCGTCGCATGCGCATTTGAATTCGCTTTCATGGGCGGATCAATGGGGTCGGTTGTTGGCGAGCGATTTTGTCGCGCCGCAGCCAGGAGTGCAGAACTCAATGCGCCGCTGATTTCGTTTTCCGCCAGCGGTGGTGCTCGAATGCAGGAGGCGCTGTTTTCCCTGTTTCAGATGGCCAAGACTTCGGCCGCGCTTGCGGAGCTTTCTGAGAAAAAGGTGCCGTACGTCTCCGTCCTGACGGATCCGACAACCGGTGGCGTGTCGGCAAGTCTCGCGATGCTTGGTGACGTCAATATCGCAGAACCGAAAGCGCTTATTGGTTTCGCCGGCCCGAGAGTAATCGAACAAACAGTGGGACAAACGTTGCCGGAAGGTTTCCAGCGTAGCGAGTTCTTGCTGGATCATGGCGCGCTCGACATGATTGTTGACCGCCGCAAATTGCGCGACGAAATTTCCGATTTGCTCGCGAAATTCGATCATCGCCCGACTCCGGTTGAATAGTGGTCCAACCGGTTCGTTCTCGACCTTAGCCGACTGGCTGCCGTGGCTCGAAACATTGTCGCCACGCGAAATCGTGCTGGGCTTGGATCGTGTCCACACGGTGCTCGAGCGTCTCGAGCTGAATCGCCCTGGAATTGTCATCCACGTGGGCGGAACGAACGGTAAAGGGTCTTGTGTATCTATGTTGGATGCACTCGTTCAGTCGGCCGGCCTTCACACGGGCGCCTACACGTCGCCTCATGTGCATCGCTACAATGAACGTATTCGAATTGACGGTGAGCCGGCAACTGATGCAGCGATAATTGATTCGCTGCAGTTGGTCGAAGCGATCCGCGGAGACGTGCCACTCACCTTCTTCGAATTTGGGACCCTGGCCGCGTTAGTTGCGTTTGATGCCGCAGGGGTTGATGCCTGGATTCTCGAAGTCGGGCTTGGCGGCCGTTTGGATGCGGTCAATGCAATCGATCCTGATGTCAGTCTCATCACCAATGTGTCGCTTGATCACTGTGCGTGGTTAGGTGATGACATCGAGTCTATCGCCGGAGAAAAGGCAGGCATCATGCGGGCATCACGCCCCGTCATCTTTGGTAGCGAATCGGTACCCACGGCGATTCGGCAGGCGGCGGCCGACATCGGTGCTGAGTTAAGGGTTTCGGGGGAGGACTATTCGTTCGAACTTGATCTAATTGATAAGAACCTGTGGTCATGGAATGGTGAAGATGCCGTCCTGGAAAATCTAGCGACACCCGTTTTACCAGGGGAAGTTCAGGTTCGAAATGCGGCGGCGGTTCTCGCCACGGTCGAGGCGCTGGCAATGGATTCGCTGTTGGATAGGCAGACGGTTAATCAAGCTTTCTCGAACGTACAGTTGGACGGTCGTTTTCAAAAAGTCACCCATAAATGCCTATG
>JABIUH010000357.1 GCA_018701055.1 Woeseia sp.
TGTGCTAATTGCACGTGAGCCAAGCTCTGGCTCGTACCATGTTGATCAGCGATATCTTTTACCTTGGCGAATTCGTCGACCGCAATGCGAACTGCTTTGTCGGCCAGTGCATGGACGTGCACGTGAAATCCGGCTTCAGTTGTTTTTCGAATATAGGCACGTATAAATTGCTCATCATGCTCGAGAATGCCTTGATGAGGAATACATTGCTGTGGATAAAACCCGAATTCCGAAACGAATGCCTCCATACGATCAGCGTCGGAGTACGCATCGGGTTCAGCCTGAACCGCCTTACAAGTTTCGCGTTCCGGGTCAACGTAGCCAACGATATCAAAAGAACCATCTTCAATACTGCCGCCAAAAATTGGCTGTTTGAATCCGTCAAGCAACGCCGCGACCGGCATAGTTGGCGGTGAGGTAAGAGGATTTCCTTCAAGCACAGCGTCAGCAAAGAGCTTTACCGCGTTGGCCGAAATCAAGTCGGAGTCTTCGTATTCTTCCCGTAGTGAACTTAGCAATTCGATGTGAGAATCGATCTCTGAAATTTCTTCGCTGGGCGGCTCCACTAATGCTGCACGCAAGCGGAATGTCATCTTGCCGCTATCTTCCAACTTGCCATATGCCGCAAGTGTCTCGGGCGTAACGATTGCGTCCTGAAGCGACGTGATGCCACTCTCTGCCATTTTGCGGGCGACACGTGGCATCGTCTCGTCCAAACCGTTGGACATGCCGAGCATGTCGGCAAGACCATTGGACCTAAGCAACAATCGAGCGTCTTCGTTGACGCCACCGGTTGGCGAACCATTCGCATCCACCGCAATCATAGGACGATAATCACTGAACTCCGATTTGAGTGTCTCCGCGTTTATCTCTACGTTTTCGCCATCCGAGTTTCTTGCGAGCGCAAACGCCAAACTGTTAGCGGCGGCGTGATGACCGTCGTCTCCCCAGAGGAAAATTGGGTGCTCTGTCGAGACAGCATCAAGCGCTGCCCTGATGTGCGGCAACTTCTCACTCGGCTGGTTTCCGCCGGAAAAAGCCCATTGCAATACGATGAGCCATTCTCCGGTCGCGATGTCATAGGTCGAAATACACTCCTTGAGCACTGGAACCATATCCTCCAGCGACAGAGACTGTGACCCCAAATCACACATATCGGGTTCAACGGTACCTAATGCGTGAATGTGCATATCGTGAATACCGGGCATTAACATCGCACCGCCCAGATCACGCACCTCTGTCGATTCTCCAATGTAGGCGCTAGCTTCTTCGGCGGAGCCAACGAAGACGATTTCGCCATCGTTTACAGCAACGGCCTCTGCCACCGTGTCAACTTCGTCAACCGTGTAAACATAGGCGTTTGTTAGTACAAGATCTGCCGCGGCGCTGCCGTCAGAATTTGAGCCAGACTCACAAGCGACCAATAGCAGAAAACAAGCGACACACAGCAGCAGCTGATTGAAATTGGATTGCATAGAAACGGTCCTTCTAATTTGAATTTAGTTGATCACCCTGGAGTCACCGCGATCGCGAGGATCGGAAGCCGGAATCCAAGACTCCCCGTCACGCAAAATGACTTGGACGTCGCCGAACTCCCAAGCATGCGGTTCTGTACGATACCCTCTGTCGCCCAACTCCGAAATCGTCTCCTTCGGTAATGGATTTCCAACGCTATGCGTAATTAAGTCTGGCGGCAGGAGTTGGTGGTGAAAGCGAGTTGCGCCAACAGCCTCAAGCGGCGACTGCCCGAAATCAATAATGTTGACGATAGTCTGGAAAACTGACGTAAAAATAGTCGAGCCGCCAGGCGTTCCCAAAACCATTTCCACTTCATTATTGCGTAACAATATCGTTGGTGACATTGACGACAACATTCGCTTACCCGGCTGAATCTCGTTTGCGGCATTGCCCACTACGCCGTAAACGTTCGGTTCCCCCGGCTTCGCACTGAAGTCGTCCATTTCATTATTCAGGAGAAAGCCGGCGCCTTCGACAACCACACCACTGCCGTAACCCCAATTGATTGTGTAGGTGTTTGAAACCGCGTTACCCCATTGGTCAACAATCGAGTAATGGGTCGTGTTCGGTGATTCCAGGCCGGGCGCAACGCTATCCAGCGTGGAGATATCACTGTCACTCACCTCGGACGCACGACGTGCAATGTACTCGTCACTTATGAGTGCATCCATATCGACCTCAAAAAAGTCGGGATCGCCGAGATACTCTGCCCGATCTGCGAAAACTCTCTTTTCCATTTCCGCTACAAGGTGTATGTATTGCGGCGAGTTATGTTCTACGCCTTCAAAATAGTGTTCCAGATTGTCCTTCATCTTTAGCAATTGAA
>JABIUH010000218.1 GCA_018701055.1 Woeseia sp.
ACGTAAGCACCGGAACGTCCTGTAATTCGAAGCCTACCGACTTCAACTTCATTTCCGCAGATGTTCGCCAACCACCGGTTGCGATCGCGAGACGATGGTTATCCGATGCAGAAATTCTGCGTAGCACAGCTTTCGCACCGGGCACCTCGTCAAACGAACCAACATTGTCCAGGAACGATCGCATGCGAACGAAGAATGCGTTTTTCACGTCCTCAATCAAATGCGCAGCAGGTTCCAAATTGTTGTCCTCGATGATCTGTAACAAGATTCCCAGATCAGTCACTCGATCGTACTTATGCATTTCGGCCCGAAACGAAACCTCACCGAAGATCTCGAGGACCGCCTCACGATACATCCGATCATCCGTTACCGCTGAGTTGAGAAGTGTGCCGTCGATATCGAATATTACTGCGTGAGTCATAAAAACCGATCTCGTTTAAACACCATCAAAAAATTCAACCAGCCCGGAGCTTAATGAATACTCTGCGCCGACAACAACAAGGCCGTCGTCACGTATCAACTTCTCTAGTAGATCTGAGCCATGCCGCAGACTTTCAGCCGATGAGCGAACATTCGAACGAACTGCCTCATTGACCAATTTTTGGCCATCGATCCCCGGATTCTCTGACATCACCTTTTCAACCGATGGACGAATCCAATCAATGATTGAGCCAATATTTTCGGATTCCTCCGAGTCGCCGCTCTGCATCGAATCAATTGTCGTCGAAATCGCACCGCAACCCGTATGTCCTAAAACTACAACCAACCGAGCGCCGAATTTGGCTGCCGCTAACTCAACACTCCCAATGAGTGAGGGCGCGACGACATTTCCCGCGACACGGATGACAAATGCATCGCCCAGCCCAACGTCAAAAATTATCTCTACTGGAACACGAGAATCTGAACACCCAAGAATTATCGCATAGGGCGACTGACCCTCAATATGCTCGTCTAATTGCGTGTGACTAAGATAGGTATCGATGCAGCGATCCGCGTCGACAAATCGTTGGTTTCCGTCGCGCAGGTTTTGCAGCGCTTCTGCCGCCAAGACACTGGGTGCCGGTTGACGATTGTTCATTGCAGGGCCATCGCAACGGCTTCCTCGGCATGAATTGCGGTGGTATCGAATAGCGGCACACGAACATCATCTGGGCCCACCAACATCGTGATCTCAGTACAGCCCTCCACTACGCATTCGGCGCCGGCATCACTCAGTCTGTCGATAATAGAAACGAAGTCTCTTCTCGAATCGTCGCGAATCTCGCCCATACACAGTTCTTCGTAGATCACTCGATGAATTAAAATTCGATCAGCCTCATTGGGGGTCAGGACTTCCAACCCTAATTGCTCAAGCCGTCCGCTGTAGAACTTTTCTTCCATCGTAAAACGCGTGCCCAACAAACCAACCTTGCTGTACCCTGCCGCAATGATTCGGCTCGCCGTCGCATCAGCAATATGTAGCAAGGGAATCTTTACCGCGGCCGCGATCTCATCAGCGACTTTGTGCATTGTGTTCGTACAAATTAGCAACAGCTCTGCACCAGCTGCTTCGATTTGGCGAGCATTCACGCTGAGCAAATCTGCGCTTGCCGTCCAATCGCACCGTTGCTGCAATTCTTCTATCTCAGCGAAATCGACACTAACCATCGCAATTGGCGCTGAGTGAAATCCTCCCAACGCGCGTTTGGTCGCCTCATTAATCATGCGATAGTACACAGACGTACTTTCCCAACTCATGCCACCCAGCATACCTATAGTCTTCATCTAGCGAGTTCCGTGGGAGATCATCAGACACCAATTATCTGGAAAACAGCGAATGTTGCAATGCCTTTTGGGTTTTTGTTCATCAATAATTCAAATACTGAACCAATTGTTCACAACGGCGATCTCGGCATTTTGGATTTGAGTAAGCTGGCCTGCAATCGACTCCATCTTTTCAAAGCCCTCAATCGTCGACTCTCTTCCATCGCGACGTGTGAGTGTGACTGTTCGAACGACTCCACGCACTTTGTTGATCGAAATCGATGTCACTTCGGCGAAAGGAATAGCCGTTTCGCCGAGAGAAGAAACCCAAGTTAGACGGTCGGCGGCGACCGTCAATGTCATTCGTGAGAATTCATCTATACGGCGTTTGGCACCGTACCAACTGATTGAGACGACGACCGCTGCAAGACCGGAGGCCATCGCGAATATCATCAGGAAATGCAACGGTTGCGACTTACTTTCGTCGAACCCGAACATTGCTGCCATCGGCAAAATGAGGAGCGCCGGCAAAAAGGCACCACGACGCATGCGCGTCGCCTCTGCTTCACTCGTCTTGAATATTTCAATATTGGGATTCATGTCGTGTGCGGTTGGCAAACTCACCTATACATTATTTTCAATTAAATGGAATTCCAACAAATCGAGAACAACAGGCCACGCTTCTTTATGTCCTAGCATTGCGTCTTCGTCATAGAATCCTGCATGGGTCAACGTCACGTTCGTACCATCGGATACACGCTCGAGTTCAACTCGTACAACGGTTTCCGCTCCCCCGGCTCCCAGCTCGCCTGTGACCCAGGTTTGCTCAACTAGTTTCCCAGGCACAAGCGATAGAAAACGACCATAGTGCGGGTGTCGTCCATTCTCAAAATGAGTTTCGAAAAAATATAGCCCGTCTTCTTCGACGTTGGAAGTTAACGTACCGGGAGCAGCAAACCATTGTTCGAATTGTTTTGTCCACGCAATATAAATATCGTCTGGATTTGCTGTCATTTTCTTTTCAACGGACAGCTTTGCCGACCGATCAGTCAAGTCTGGATTGTTCGACATAGTGTTCTCCCCTCCGCTACGTAAGATCTGTCGCTATCCGTGTCGATACGGCGGGAACGCTCGATCACTACATTACCGGGGGGTATCTTAACATCGCACGAGGTCAGGCAGCTGTAGCAAACGACCAAGCAGCGATTCGTTGAGCAGCGCTAGGTACGACTTCGTCCAATCGTTTGGTAATCCGTTCTGCCTCCTGAAAATGCCGGGCCCACGTCGTCCCAAAGTTCACGAACACCGGGAGACTGAATAATGAATTTTGTATGGGTACGACGTATCCTGTATCGCGAAACGGATTACCTCGTAGTCGCCAATTCAGGGTGCTCCCTGAGCGATGCTAACGTCATGACACTGCCTTTCGGGGGAGCGCGTAATGAGTAACAAGAAACCAGGCCCGACAATCGCTATGTTCGCAGTCGTGGCTGTAATCGTTTTGGTCTCCGGGCAACTATTCGCCCAACAATCCGCAAACACGACCTTTCGGCTTCTGTCATTCGAAGTCACGAATAGCGGGCCCCGCCTCGGTACAACGCGCGGCAACGGTGATCAGGACATCGTAGACGTCCACAACGCGATGACTTATTTGTACGCGTCGGGCGCGCCAGAGGCTCACAACCTACCCGCGATTCCGATCGATATGAAATCGCTAATCGAAGCCGGTGACCTTCCTATTCAAGCGGCACGATCGCTTCACGACACCATGACGGCGATACGGGAGATGGGTGGCTTCAAAGAACCTGGTGGCGAGCGCCGTGTGTTCCACCCGCCTGGAAGCATCGGCTACCTGCCACCCATCGCGGCACCCTCGAAAGTGATATCACTTGCGGGTGCCTATCAACGTACGTTGCCGGATGGTACGCCCGGCGCGTGGGACGATGCTGAATATCCAAGTTTCTTCTTCAAATCTCCCGCGTCGCTGGCCGGGCATGGCACCGATATCAACCTATGGGGATTGCTGACGACGGGCGTTTACGAACCCGAGTTCGCGATCGTCATCGGCCGTAAGGCCCGCGCCGTCTCAGCAGCGGAGGCACTCGACTATGTCGTCGGTTACACGATGATGAACGATGTGAGTTCGCGCGACCTCCCGATGGGCGCGCATCCAGTCCAAGGAGGGTCCATGAGCAAATCGCTGGATTCATTTACGCCACTGGGCCCGTATCTTACTTTGAAGGAAGACGTCCCGGACCCCAACAACATCGGTGTTGTCGGGGTCATCAATGGCGAACGCCATATCTGGCCCATCCCAAACGGCAACACGTCGTTCCTTACATTCCCGGTAGAAGAAGTTATCGCCTACCTCAGCGAGCGAATGACGTTGCTACCGGGCGACGTGATAGCGACCGGCGTTCCACAACCGACAATGATCTTCGCCGAAGGACAGGTCGTTGAGGTTAGAATCGGAAACCTCGGTACGCTGCGAAACAAAGTCGTGTCGGAACCGATCCCTGGTCACACACCGATTCAACCGCGCATCGTGGAATGACAGTCGACACGCGTGAGCCGAGTTTCAGCGAAAAATAAGGAGTAGTGGGCACTTGAAAAACTTCGGGTTGTTGTTCGTATGTCTGAGCGTAATAGGTGCTCCTCATTCGAGGGTGTGGGCAGCGGAAGTGGAATACCCCATCATCTTGGTGCCGACGGGATCTGACACCTACACTTTTCCCGAGGGATACCAAACGCCGTGGGACCAGGTTCAGATCAGGGTGACCGAAAAGCTGTCGCCAAATCTATTTGTTCTGCACGGCTCGGAAGGACTTGATCGCTTACACCCTGACGCGTCCGGAGGCAGAGTCATGGTGCTCTTCGGACCGGACGGCGTCCTGTTGGTAGACACCCAGGGCCGACAGGTCGCCGACAAGACGCTCGCGGCAATCCGGACGTTTTCAGACGGGCCTATAAAAGTCCTGGTCAACTCGCATATTCATCCGGACCACTCGGGCGCTAACGCCTTTTTCGCAAACCAGGGTGCAGTGATCTTCGGCCAGGAAAACCTGCGTCTCGACATGATCAATCCACAGGACGTTAATGGACAGCCGGCATCACCACGCCATCCGGCCGCGGTTCCAGTTGTGACTTATCAATATGACGCTTCCACACCCGGCAAGCCCGCCGTTACCCTGCACATGAATGGCGAAACAGTGGATTTCATCCCGATGATGCCATCGCACACTGCGGGGGACACCGTCGTTCGCTTTCGGAACGCCAACGTAATCTACATAGAAGATTTCTACCGCAATGTCGGCTACCCCTACGCGGCGCAACGGCGTGGTGGCTCGATCAAGGGCATGATTGAGGCAATTGATCTTTTTCAATCGATCGCCGGCCCCGATACCTGGCTGATCCCCGGCCACGGCACACTCATCCGAAAAGACGACCTCCTGCCCTATCGCGCTATGTTAGTCGACATTCTGGCGAGGGTTACGGCACTACGCGACGAAGGTAAGTCGCTTGAAGAAGTGCTGGCGGAAAATTTAACGGCACCGTATGAGCAAACGACCCAGGGCGACACGCGACGTAGCAAGGATCGTTTTATAACGGCCGTGTATGACGAGGTAAAAGACTTTCCACCTATCGTAAACGGCAGTCGGACAATGCCGACACATCCCTAGTGTTTGGAATGTGCGAAACGTAAAGCAATGCCTATACTTTTAGTTCACTGGCACCCGTAATCGGCGCACTTCGTGCGATGCAAAAATCTTAACATTAACGAAGTATAGCGGCTGCCCCAAGGCGGCCAGTGCAGCGATTTGTTAGGCGGTATTTGCGTTTCACTTGGAATAATCTGCCAATATCTCTTCGATATGATCCAAAGGGGGACTGTCGAAACGCCCAAGCGTCAATTTTTCTCGGTTTCTAGAGATTGATATCAGAATACCTTCCATATGATTGCGTTTTTCTTCACTAAGCATAGGAAGACTCGTGTGAAGAGCTACAACTCCCGCTGTTAGCTGAGAACGAGCTGCCGCCTCAAAGCCGATTCAATCGCTCGGCCCCATCGTCTGTTCCTAATGCCATGACCACAGGAACCATGCTAAAAGTATTTTCCGCTACCGCCATGACGATGGCATCTGTCTCAAATCGAATCGTTTTCCAGATAACGAAAGAACCGCCACCGGCCGCGCCCAAAAGAACACCGATGACAAATGCTAGTACGACCAAACTCGCTACAAACTTCTTACTCAATGTGAATACCTCCGATTGCTGAAGCGAGGAACATGTCGTCCAACATTCTCGCTCACTGGCGCCAGTGCTGGCGAACTTCGTGCGAAGCACGAAGCGTGACAGACTGCGCCACGCAGCCATTCAGGTAATCGTGAAGTCACCAAAACTACCTTCAGGGTAGATCCAGTGATACCGGTCCTCTGACATTCGGCGATAGGCGGCTTTTAAGGACGTTCCAAATTTTGGGGGAATGTTAGGTTCGCATAGTTCAAATGCGCGCGCCGGGTCGTTCGTATGGACGAAGATATTCATCTCGCCGGAGCCGAAGTCATGGCCATCGACCGAATGGTCCACGCCAAGAACGACCTGAAACAAATTTTCAAGAGATAGAAGCTGATCGAAATCAGTTGATTCACTTATTGAAAATTGAATTACGAGTTGAAAATCCATTTTAGACTCAGAATACATCCTTGTTTTTACAACGAAACATTAAATGGCATCATCTTCAGATCCCTAACCTGCTTCTTTTTCCTGCCCCTTTCTGCCCGAAGAAAAGCGCCAGTGATGCGAACGATATCGCCAAGCGGCAACGAAATACGCCGGTGTGGCAACAATTAAAACTGAAAGCACGATAGTCGTGCCTACCTCCGCTCCCCAGTAATTTTTGTGACTCCACGGATCGCCAATTGATACAGCAACAAAAAACTTCATCCAATACTGAGTCAGCAATAGCGCGCCTACGATTAGTGCCGGCCAATATGTCTTTTTAGTCAGCTTCGCCAAATCCCTTGAATGCCGCCCAACGGGTCAGCTCACTCTATTAAGTTTGATGAGCGCTACAAATTGACTGAGATTACTATTTCGCATCGATGACGTATGCCAGCATCTCAACTACCTGATCAGTTGATTGCGCCCAGGCCATTGCGGCGCCATCGACTTCTTTTAACGCATGAATGATATCGTCGTCATGCAATGTGATGTAGGGCTTGCCCAGAGCGGCGCAAGAACCCGCATCGAATGCCGCATTCCATTGTTTGTATTTGTCACCGAAACGAACAACAGCGATATCGCACTTCTCAATTAAGTTTCGGGTACGCATTGCATTCACCTTGGCGGATTTGTGATCACGCCAAAAGTTGCTGTCTTCTGCACCCAGCAAATCGCCTGCCGCATCACTCGCCTCATGGTTAGTGACGGCTGATGAGAACTCGATCGGTAATCCTCGTGATTCTGCGCCTGCAACAATCTGGTCGCGCCAGTCGGTGTGAATCTCGCCTGATAAATAGACATTCCAGGTCATGTGCTTTTCCCTTCAATTGTTCTTGCTTGTTCGACGAATCAGATCCAGGTCTGGTCTTCGATTGCCACGGTTTGGTCGGTTTCGCTGTTTCCTGTGTGCAACGTCTCTTTCGGCTCAATCAAAACGATCTCGGTACCTTCGATTGCCACCGGCCGATGCTCGGCGCCCTTCGGCACAACATAAAACTCACCCGGATCTAATGAGATAACGTTGTCGCGAAGATGTATGTCGAGATGCCCGCTGACGACCAGGAAGAATTCATCTTCGTTATCGTGGCTGTGCCAGTCGAGCTCGCCGACGCCTTTCGCAAGTTTGACGTAGTTTTCATTGAGCTCGCCCACTAACTTTGGCGACCAGATGTCGTCAAACTTGGCAAACTTATCGGCGAGGTTTACCTTGCTCACGATTAACCGAGCCTGCGAATGCCAATGGCGTGACGAATTTCAGCGAGATAGGGCTTTGAAATCTCCCGTGCCTTTTCTGCACCTCGCTGCAGTTCCTTCTCTACAATCGACGGGTCCGCAATCAGACTTTCGTACTTTTCGCGCGCTGGTTTTATGTGGTCATTGATGTATTCGAATAACATCTGTTTCATTTCGCCCCATGCGATGCCGTCGGCGTACAGCTTTTCGACTGCCTTGGTTTCATCTTCGGTAGCGAAGGCGCGGTAAATTTCAAACAACGTCGAGCCTTCTGTGCCTTTCGGTTCACCGGGTTCGAGACTGTTCGTCTTGATTTTCATAATGAGTTTTCTGAACTTTTTCTCCGGCGCGAACAACGGAATGATGTTGTTATAACTCTTGGACATCTTGCGTCCGTCGAGACCAGAAAGAACTGCAGTGTTGTCGTCAATATCGGCCTCCGGGAGCACTAAAATATCGCCGTAACGATGATTAAAACGCTGCGCGATATCGCGCGTCATTTCCATGTGCTGCTTCTGATCGCGACCCACTGGCACCTTGTTCGCCTTAAACATCAGGATGTCGGCAGCCATCAAAATCGGGTAGTTATAGAGCGCCATAATGATGCCCTTGTCCGGGTCACTACTGCCGTTCTCTTCGTTAGCCTGCACTTGTGCTTTGTAGGAATGCGCACGATTCATCAGGCCCTTGGCGGTCACACCGTTCAGGATCCAGGTTAACTCAGGGATCTCTGGGATATCCGACTGGCGGTAGAAACAGGCGTTATCGGTATCCATGCCACAGGCCAGCCATGTCGCCGCCACTTCAAGACCAGACCGATGAATGCGATCGGGATCTTCTGCTTTCGCCAGCGAATGGTAATCGGCGAGAAAAAAGAAATTATCGCGAGAATGATCCTTGCTCGATTCGACAGATGGCCGGATAGCGCCAACGTAGTTGCCGATATGAGGTGTACCGGTCGTTGTGATGCCGGTTAGATGAATTTCTTTAGTCATTTAGCTCGTGAACTTTGTCTGTGGCAGGAAGCGTTTGCTTTCGTGTATTAGTATCCGGCTGCTTGGCCGTCTTTTCTGGATTCAGACGCACCATAGTAAACACCTTGCACATGATCAGCGAGGATTGCTTGGTAGCCGCCGTATTTTATTTTCTGCGTACCGATGCTATGCCCCATCGCTTCCAACTGTTCACGAACTTCTGCTGATATTCCGCTTTCCATGTAAACAGTTCCGCCATCCGTCATGACCTCATCTGTCGGTTGCGATGAGCCTGTATGACGCATGCGAGCTGCGTCGCCGGCCTCTTGCAAATTCATATCGAAATCGACCAGGTTAATAATGACTTGGGCATGTGCCTGCGGTTGGATTGAGCCGCCCATCACACCAAAACTTAACCAGGGTCTGCCGTCTTTCATAACGAATGCGGGAATGATCGTATGGAATGGCCGCTTGCCAGGCTCATACACGTTTGCATGCCCATCCTTGAGACTGAACAACTGGCCACGATTCTGCAGTTGAAACCCAAGCTCTTCTGGCGTCATTCCTGAGCCAAGATCGCCGTAGTTTGATTGAATCAGCGAGACCATGTTGCTGTCACTATCGGCAACGGTTAAATAAATGGTATCACCGTTTTCCAGCACCGCATCACCGGCGGGATAAGACTTGGCGGCAACTTCTTGCGATATGAGTTCGCGTCGTTCTGCCGCATATTCCTTAGACAACAACATGTCTGTCGGTACGTTGTAGAAGTCCGGATCAGCGTAAAATTTTGCACGATCCTCGTATGCGACCTTTTTGGCCTCAATTAACGTGTGTAAGTACTCAGGCGTGCCGAAACCCATGCTGCGCAGATCGTAGCCTTCCAGAATATTCAGCATCTGCAACGCAACAATACCCTGCCCATTCGGCGGCAACTCGAAGACGTCATAGCCGCGATAGTTGGTCGACATCGGAGTGACCCATTCCGAGGTGTGCGCCGCCAAATCGTCAGCAGTCAGGAACCCGCCCTGCTCTGCCATGTAAGCGTCTATCTTTGTGGCAATTTCACCCTTGTAGAATGCATCGCGTCCACCCTCGGCAATTAATCGATAGGTGTTGGCAAGATTTGGGTTTTTGAAAACGTCACCGGTATTCGGAGCGCCACCGCCAGGCATAAACACTTCTTTCATGCCGGGAAATTCTGCTCTTGAAGGTGCGTTTTCCTGCCAGAGATCGGCAATGAATGCGGTAACCGGAAATCCCCGATCCGCATATTCGATGGCAGGCTGGAGCAATTCAGACATAGGCAAGCGGCCGTAACGAGCATGCAATTCGAACCAGCCATCCACGGCACCCGGCACACTCACGGTCAGTGGTCCTAGATACGGAATACTTTCCATCCCCAGATCACGAAAGTGCTGCAGAGTCAGGGATTGTGGCGATCGACCCGACGCATTGAGTCCGGTCAGTTCATTTGCATCGGCATCCCAAACAATGGCGAAAAGATCTCCGCCAATGCCGCAGCCCGTCGGTTCCACCAAGCCCAGCATGGCATTTGCTGCGATAGCCGCATCTACTGCGCTGCCGCCTGCCTTGAGCACATCCAGAGCGACCTGAGTGGCGAGTGGCTGACTGGTAGCCGCCATGCCTTGCATAGCAATTACTTCAGACCGCGAGGCAAACGGCTTTCCAATCGGACGATCAAAGCCCTGTGCCGCCGCTGTAAAGCTAATCATGAGTCCCAACGTTACTGCCATTAGACGATGCATACATATCTCCGGACCACTCTGGGAAACCACAAATTATGCCCCGTTCCACGATGGCATGAAACAGTGAATCCAAAGATTCACGCGGAATCCGACTGTCGTCATCGCGGACACAGCGACGCTATTCAGTCGAAATCTCGGAAAAATCGGATTGCGTCGTCACTGCGTTCCTCACAAAGACCGATAGGAGTAGCCTTCGCTGAGAGTCAGAGCACGGGCTCTGACCGTGTTGAACGATACGACATCCAATCCGCGGGTTAGAGAATTACGCTGTCCCCGACAACTGAGTCTCCATTGAATCTCGTGCGGGCGGGGTTATGATGCCTCTATGGATGTGAATAACTACGTAAGCGACACCGCTCTCACCGACCTCTACCCGGCGCATGTGGCGACGATCAAAAGTCGCCATGACAGCGCACTTGAGCGCGCCGGTGCTGGCCATGCCGTCATATTTTCTGGTGCGCCGCACGGCGTATTTCTGGACGACTACAACTACCCGTTTAAGGCCAATCCGCATTTCGTGAGTTGGTTGCCGCTGACCAATACGCCATTCTGCTACCTGGTCTACACGCCTGGTGAAAAACCGGTTCTAATCTATTATCAGGAGAAGGATTACTGGCACGTCTCGCCGGCCAAACCAGAGGGATATTGGCCTGATCAATTTGATATACGCATTGTGCATAATCTCGACGACATCGCCGGGCATCTACCCGAGTCGCTCGACAAATGCATTTTTATTGGCGAGGTGAATGAAGATGCGCATGCCTTTGGCATAGAACGAATCAATCCAATGACGGCACTTAACGTTCTGCATTTCGAACGAGGGTCGAAAACCCACTATGAACTGGAATGTATGCGCAGTGCTTCGCGACGCGGCGTACTAGGTCATCGCGCAGCGGCCCGTGCATTCGATGCTGGCAAGTCAGAATTTGATATTCATCTGGACTATTGCAGGGCAGTCGGCCACCCGGAGAACGATCTGCCCTACGGCAATATCGTCGCACTAAATGAGAATGGTGCGGTGTTGCATTACCAGCATCAGGATACGGACAAGCCTGCCGCGATTCGGTCTTTTTTAATTGATGCCGGTGCCCGCGTGCACGGTTATGCAAGCGATATCACACGAACCTACGCGAAAAGAGATGGCGAGTTTTCCGAATTGATACAGCGCTTTGATCAGTTACAGCGCGAATTAGTAGCCGAAGTCAAAGTTGGACTGGACTTCGCTTCATTACATTTGCTGTGCCACCAAAAAATTGCAGATCTTCTGCTTGAAATAGACGTCGCAAAAGGCAGTGCCGAGGCGCTCATCGAATCGGGTGTGACATCTGCATTTTATCCGCACGGTCTTGGTCACTTGTTGGGCATTCAAGTGCACGATGTTGGCGGACATTCAGGAGATGACTCCGGCACGTTGATCGAACCGCCAGACGGACATCCCTTCCTTCGATTAACGCGTTTGTTGGAAGCAGATCAGGTGATTACGATTGAACCGGGTCTTTATGTTATCGACATGTTGCTCGACGAATTGAATGGCGCGCCTGCCGAAAAAATGCTCAATCAAAAAAGAATTGACTGGTTGCGTCCGTACGGAGGAATTCGAATTGAGGATAACGTGCGAATTCTGGCCGACGGCTGTGAAAATTTCACCCGAGATGCATTTTCTGCATAGCAGTAACGTTTTGGGGTCAGAGTAGGACGCTGACCCCAAAGTACTATTTAGCGAGTTCGTCCATTTTCTTTGCGAGCGCAAAGTCGAGTTCCGTAATCCCGTCAGCTGAATGGGTGGTCAGGTGCACGTTTACCTTGCTGTAAACATTGAACCATTCGGGGTGATGATCCATTTTCTCTGCCTCGATAGCGGCGCGGGTCATGAAGCCAATCGCTTCTACAAAATTGGCAAACTTGAAGGCACGAAAGAGTTTCCCCTCATCCCGTGTCCAACCCTCAATATCTGAAAGTCGGTCCTGCACCGCTTCGTCATTTAGTTTATTGGCCACTAGTAATTTCTTCCTCTAGTTTGACGTAGTGAAAACCGCTCACTCAGGATGACACCGAATTAACGCCGTTGTCGGATAGGAATTTATCTTGCCAATTCCACCATTTCAGCAATTCTTCATCATGATCTTTTTCGGTTGCGAAGTAGACCGCACATCGAAATACGTACAGCACGCAACGATCGAGTTGCATGCTGTGAAATTGACACAGTCGCTTATACATGACTGTCGGCTCCTGCCCGATCAGATCACTAACTTTGAAGATGCCTAAGTCTCGTAGGTCCTGCGCCATGCTGGGACCTATGCCAGGAATGACTTGTAGAGGATCACTCATGGAAACTGGCCCTGGCCCGAGGCCCCTCAAAAAACCGCCTAAACGTGATTGCGTCTTGCGTCGGACCGTGTTGCGCCAGGAGTTCAAGCCTACGCTTCGCTTCACTGACAATCGGCAACTCGTCCGCCGGCTGCCACCACAAAACCAGAACTGGGCCCTGCTGTTGAGCAAACCACTCTGCGCGCTTGCGAAGAATATGAACATGATCGGATTTGTATACATAGTCCATCAATGCGTCTCGTGATTCCCACACAGACATATTGAATAACATTGATTCATCTTTGAACACATCTGTACCAGCTGCCGTTTCATCTTCGGCGACGTAGCGCCACACGAATCCCAGCGCGTCATCGGCCAACGCATTGATTCGGTCAAGATTGTCGACAAAACCCGCGAATCGCGGATCATCATAAGAATACTTAGCCGTCGCAATATTGACTTGAGCAAGATGCCAATTCATTACTCTGAACTTCGTTCAACGTTCAGCAAATCAGCTTTCAATTTTTTCTTCACACGACGACCATGCATAGAAAGCAATGGTCGAAGGGCCTTGCCTAAAGGCGGAAATAAGTAGGTGAGCGTTGTAAGCAGCCCGCTTACGGGAGGCATCGAACGTTCGCGTTTTGAGTTCACACACAGCTTAAGAATTTCATCAGCAACCCCTTCTGGAGTGCTCATAGGCTGCGAAAATGTCAGGTCTACGACATTATCGATGTTCGACATGATAAAACCCGTATCGATCGGGCCTGGCGATACAACTGCCAGTTTTATCGATCTGTCCTGAATTTCATCTGCAAGTGCAAACGTAAATGCGCGCAAGCCAAATTTACTCGCAGAATAGGCTGCCGCTCCCGGAACCGGCGTCCGTCCAGCCAGCGATGCAACGTTAATAATCGCTCCGCCCCCAGACTCCCTTAAATAGGGCAGCACCAGGCGACTCAACACAATTGGCGCCTTCAGATTGACATCAATCATCTTGCCCAATTCATGCGCGTCTATCGATTCAGCGGGTCCACGAACGTGGTAGCCAGCGTTGTTGATCAACACGTCAATACGATCGAACTCGAACTTGGCTTTTTTGAATAGGCTTGAACATGCATCATCATCAGCGACATCCATCGCGTAGATCTCAACACGTGTTTTCTCGCGCAGCTCTACCGCTATCCGCTCGAGCTTTCTTTTGCCGCGAGCAACCAGCATAAGATTGGCGCCTGTGTCGGCAAAAGCGCGTGCAGTCGCTGCACCGACCCCTTCAGAGCCCCCGGTCACGACCACGGTTTTGTCTTTGAAATCCATCGGAGCAGTCTAGACTATGCGGCATATTGTTAAAAGAAATCGAAAACTGCCAGCCGAGGCTGCAAAGACCTGCCTGGTCTCTTAGGTCTGCCCAATATTAGGGACAAAAAAAAGAGGCCTGCAGTGGCCTCTTTTTCGTTAATGATCTTCAAGATTCAGATTAGAAACCGAGATAACCTCTGACTTTTTTCCACAGAGACGACTCCCATCCGTAAACCTCAAGAATTTCGGGATCGAATACCCCTATCGGCATTGTCGTCGACGGCTTGATCTGCATAATTCAGGCGACTTCGTCAGTCGCTCTCTCCAGACTCGCAGCCGACCTCCGATCTGACCTAATGAGTCCGTCCACAGCCAAGCTCAGGGAAGGCAGTACATTGTCATCAACGATGTCCTACATGAACACATGCATCGGGATCAAACGCGTCTTTGTCGAGGATGACGCAATCAGAATGTTTGTCTATCGTGCTGATGATCGGGCTCCGCCTTTAGTGGGAATCACTTTAGGCCGATCAATAACTCATGACTGTGAGCCTCCTCACAAGACCGACAATCTCGTTTTAATGCGCCATTTATCAATGTCTTATGTTCCTCACTCGCTCATGTAGGTTGCCCAAAAACGATCAGAATTGAGTTTGATATATGCGCCAAACAACCCATTCAGGCGTTTTATGGATTATGAAAATGAACTGCAACGGTCTTACCTGGGAATAAGTAGGCATCACAGGCGTTCCCGGCATCCAATAGGATTGGAATGACGATGGTGACAGCTGTAGTAGCCGCCCTCACTCGACCTTCGACCGTGAGGTGGAACGTACGAAAGTCTAAGGATAAAAACTCATTTTGGTTTCGAACCGACGATTAAACGCCGCAAAGGCTGTCGGTCGGAAACACAGGTAAAACGGAGCATCCGCTTAGTCCGTGGGGCTACGGTGCGCATCGAAGAATAAGGACGCAACGACCCATGCCCATGCGGATCCCGCAGGCATTTTTAAACACTGCGGCCTACAGCCGCGCCTATAGGACGACCCCCTTAGAAATCGCTTATTTTAGGCGCTATGTGCTGGCCTCAATCTTTATGCCTTATTTTTCGCCGTTAGCTGGGGCGTGCCGAATAGCTCGCAAAATCTCACTGCGTGTGGTCAGAATCACAGGTTTTGAACCCTTTTTTCCGCGACGACAAAAACTGTACTTTGATGGGTGTAAATTGAACACAAACGTCCCTGTTCGCGACCCTAGCTCTGCGAAGGGCTGTGCGTAAAATTTTGTTCGATACATTATTTTTCTTCAGCGCAACAAAAAAAGCCGCACAAATGTGCGGCCTTTTTCGATTCATTGCGATGACTATCTAGTCTTCAGATGACTCCACTTCAGCAGGCCCCTGAACCAATTGGACCAACGCCATTGGTGCAGCGTCGCCCGCACGCGGTCCCATTTTCAGGATGCGCAGATACCCACCCGGCCGCTCTTTAAAACGAGGGCCAAGATCCGAAAATAATTTTCCTACGGCAGCCTTATCGCGCAATCGGCTGAAAGCGAGCCGCCGATTTGCAACACCGTCTATTTTTGCCAGCGTAATCAATGGCTCGATAACCCGACGAAGCTCTTTCGCTTTCGGCAACGTCGTCTTGATTGTTTCGTGCACCACCAGTGATGTCGCCATGTTGCGAAACATAGCTTTGCGGTGAGAGCTGTTGCGGCCAAGTTTTCGACCGGATTTTCTGTGACGCATTTTTCTAGCCTTTAAAGTGCCAACGATCGGGGTCAGAGTTTGTCTCTGACCCCAAACGGGGATTTCTTAGATTGCGAATTCGTGTTCGGGACGCAAGCTCGCGGGTGGCCAGTTGTCCAGCAGCATACCAAGACCCAATCCATGCCCTTCGAGCACTTCTTTGATCTCTGTGAGCGACTTCTTGCCAAGGTTTGGCGTTCTAAGAAGCTCAACTTCCGTACGCAGAACAAGGTCACCGATATACATGATGTTTTCGGCTTTGAGGCAATTCGCTGAACGTACTGTCAACTCAAGCTCATCGACCGGACGCAGGAGAATCGGATCAACCTGATGCTCTGCCGCTGTGCCAGCGCTTTCGTCCTGACCCTGAAGATCAACAAAGACAGAGAGCTGATCTTTAAGAATGCTACCCGCACGACGAATTGCTTCTTCCGGATCAATCGTTCCATTTGTTTCGATATCGATGATCAACTTATCGAGGTCAGTACGCTGTTCAACTCGTGCAGCCTCAACGTCATAAGTAACACGATTAACGGGGCTGAAGGATGCATCAAGCTGCAAACGACCAATTGGGCCAGATTGCTCTTCAAATGCCGGACGGCGGGTTGCCGCACGGTAGCCACGACCACGTTCAACTTTAAGCACCATGTTCAAGTGCCCTTCTTTAGTCAAACTGGCAATAACCATATCAGGGTTCATGATTTCAACGTCATGATCCAGCTGAATGTCCGCACCGGTCACAACGCCAGGGCCTTTCTTTGATATTCTGAGCTCTGCCGTATCGCGAGTATGCATACGCACCGCGACCTGCTTTAGATTCAAAAGAATGTCGACGACATCTTCCTGAACCCCTTCGATACTGGTGTATTCATGAAGCACACCGTCTATTTCCGCTTCCGTTACTGCCGCTCCGGGCATTGAGGAAAGAAGAATTCGGCGTAGTGCATTTCCGAGTGTATGACCGTAACCACGTTCAAACGGCTCAATCGTAACCTTCGCGTGAAGATCATTGACTGGCGCGACTTTGACAACACGTGGTTTCAGAAACTCGTTAACAGATTCCTGCATGGGTGTAACTCCTGACTATTTCGAGTACAGCTCGACGACAAGGTTTTCATTAATGTCCGGAAGGATATCTTCACGGCCCGGTAGGGATTTTAATGTCCCCGTCATCTTCTTCGCATCCACATCCACCCATTCCGGCAAGCCGACTTGAGACGCAATTTCCAGCGCGCTTTGAATGCGAAGTTGCTTTTTGGACTTTTCGCGAATGCCAACTGCATCACCCGCACCAACTTGTGCTGATGGAATGTTAACAATTGTGCCGTTCACTTCGATGCCTTTATGGCTAACGAGTTGACGAGCTTCAGCGCGAGTGGATGCAAAACCCATGCGATAGACGACATTGTCTAGACGACCCTCTAGCAAGCGCAACAGATTTTCACCCGTTGAGCCTTTAAGCTGAGCGGCCCTCTTATAATAATTACGGAACTGTCGCTCCAGCACCCCGTACATACGACGCAGTTTTTGTTTCTCACGAAGCTGCAGACCGTACTCCGAGACACGCGGGCGGCGTTGAGCCGCGCCACCTGGAGGAACATCTAGTTTGCACTTTGATTCGAGCGGCCGTATGCCACTTTTCAAAAACAGATCCGTACCTTCGCGGCGGGACAGTTTACATTTTGGTCCGAGATATCTTGCCATTACTTAGTCTCTATAAACGGCGTTAATGGTTTAGACGCGACGCTTTTTGGGCGGCCGACAGCCGTTGTGAGGAATAGGTGTTACGTCTTCTATATTCTGAACACGAAAACCGAGCGCGTTCAATGCACGGACTGCAGATTCTCTGCCTGGCCCTGGCCCACGAACGCGAACGTCGACGTTCTTGACGCCAAACTCAAGCGCTGCCTTGCCTGCTTTGTCAGATGCCACTTGTGCAGCAAACGGCGTCGATTTTCGTGAGCCACGAAAGCCACATCCACCAGCGGTTGCCCACGACAAAGCATTACCTTGACGATCGGTTATCGTAATAATTGTGTTATTGAAGGACGCATGGATGTGTGCAATTGCATCCACAACATGCTTTTTAACCTTCTTCTTCTTCGCTTCTGCCACGGATGGCTCCTAATCGTTCTATTCGTCTATTGCGTTGCCAACAAATGTCGGCACCGTACAAATACAGTACTAATATTTAAGTAGATCTACCGCTTAATGGGTCGACGCGGACCTTTGCGAGTGCGCGCATTTGTTTGCGTTCGTTGTCCACGCATTGGTAACCCACGTCGGTGTCGAATGCCACGATAACAACCCAAATCCATCAGGCGTTTTATGTTCATGGATGTTTCGCGACGCAAATCACCCTCAACAACAAATTTCGCAACAGCGCTACGAAGTTCCGCGACTTCAGGTTCAGCAAGATCCTTTACCTGAGTGTGCGGTGCAATTTTGGCTGTTGCGCAAATTTGCT
>JABIUH010000205.1 GCA_018701055.1 Woeseia sp.
AGCCGAGCTACGAAGTTCGCTGGCCGCCATGGATACCTGAGCTGGATACGCCGGATCGATTCCGAACGGTCGTTCGCGTATTAGAAGGTCGTGGCTGGAGCGAAGGACAACTGGAGCGCCTCTTGGGACGCAACTTTGAAAGGCTTCTCAGGGACACTATCGGCTAATCAGCCAGGAACCTCGCTATCGCCCATCATTAATCAGCGGTCGATTGCAGCGACCACCACACCTGAATATTGACGATGCACATCCTGCCATACCGACAGATCATGGCCGAGAGCAGCTTCCAATACGACAGTGAAACTGCCCTCGCCTTAGATATGCACGTCTAGTCGATGATCCCCAACCGAAACTAGTTGGGAACCTTCTGCCGACACATTCGTTCCTACGAATACGAACAGAATCGAAATGAGCGCCGCGAGAAATTTCAATTTCGTTGTTGTATTCCTAAATAGGCCAACCCATTCAACATGACTTGTGCATTAATCAATCGTAGATTTTCAAATTATAAATTTTAGTTGATGCAAGGATCCGCGTTTAGTCGAGGCCGTGTGAAACCCTTGGACTTGTCTTCGCGAGCGCAGCGAAGCGATCCATACAATGTTGAACAAACTGGATTGCTTCGTCGGCTGCGCCTCCTCGCAAAGACGTAACGTTGTATTTTCACACAACCTCGAGCATAGGCCTTCACCCAAGAATTGAAAACACAATTGATTTGACGATCCGACAATAACGAAACTCCAACGTCATTTTTTGCTCGAACCCGCTTAGGCCTGCTCCAACATCAGGCACGTCGATACGAAGAATCGCGCGAGAAAAAATAAATCCCGAAAATCTTAAGCGCATTGTCGTTTCAAAACCCAGTCAGCTTATACAGTGCCAACTTATAGGAGAGATTGGTTGATTCGCTTACATATTGGTCAACAAATTAATCAGGGCTGGCCAATAGACCTTTTCACCAATACTTGTCCACTCACCGCTTTCGCAATTTAATGTCGCGGCTCGAATGCGACGCACTTGAGAAATTTTCCTGCGTTATTTCCGATACTCGCTTCACGCATTGGGTTCTTCACGGCCCCAGTGAATAGCAGCAAGCGAAACGTTCGATTATTCTTTACTGTATTTAGAGTGAACAAATAACGTCTCAAGACGGCACGCTACTCGACCAAGGTTTCTGCCTCGCCGACCAGAACAACATGCATCTCATCCGGGCGAAGATACTTTCGGGCAGCAGCTAGTACATTTTTCTCTGTTACCGCCCGAATTCTATCCACGTAGCTCGCTGAGCGCTCGTGGTTTCGGTAGCGCAGGTACTCGAGCGCAAAATTTCGTGCGGCACTGTAGCCATCAAGGTACTGAGTTTGGAAGGTGCCTTCCGTCAACGCACCAACGGCGACGAATAGCTCTTCCGCTGAAACCTCTTCGTCTCTGATGCGAAAAATTTCATCCAGCATATTCTTATATATAGGTTCGATTACTTCCGGCCGACTGTAGGACCTGAAATCGTAGGTACCCGGCCCAAACCATTTTTGCGTTAAAAAACCGCTGGCATCGTTCGTGTACCCGTATTTATACCGTGTTTCGATTGTCATCCGGGTCCACAGATGACCTCCCGCCAGAATGTAGCTCATCACCTCCAATGAAGCCTGATCTCGATCAGGCACCAACGGCAAGTCATGACCGAACACCAGCCAGCTCTGCAATTTTTCTGCTGGAAATGAATGCTGGCGCGTCTTCGACCCAAGGACAGGAACGATGGTTGGCGGCTTTGGCACGTCTTGTCGTGACCAAGAGCCAAATTGTTTTGCAACCTCTTGGTGCATGCCATCGATGTCCAGATCACCTGCGATCGAGAGAACAACATTCCCAGGTACGAAATACGCGGCATGAAATTCTGTGACATCCTCAACACTCAGTTCATCAAAGTCGTCCCCACTCGGCTTAGAACCATACGGGTGGTCTGCATAAATCAGATCGCGGAATCGATCGACCGTTGCAGTCAATGAGCCTTCGTAAAGCGCTGGCCCATCTTCACCCTGCAAATCGTTGGCTTCGGGCACGACAGCAAGCGCGACCTTACTGATGTTTTCGCTGGAAATGCCGGGCGTTCGAACAACACCCGCGAATAGGGTCATCGCCAAATCGAGGTCTTCGACGGGCACATTAAGCGAAATCTCTGTCCATTCATCATGCATCTCCACCACGTAATCGGCAGTCATCGCCTTCAGCGTTGCCGTGAATTCATCAGGAGATAAATTCGCCGGGCCGGAGTGACGCAACGACTCCAGCAATGATTCAGCCGCGCCCTGCTTGTCATCATCAACAGTGCCAACACGGATGAATGCGCTCAGCGTCACCAACGGAACCTGATCGGCACGCGCAACGTAAGCAGTCAATCCGTTCTCAAGCACGGTTTGATAGTCGCTTGGATCCGGTCGAACGAAGTTACTCTCGGGCAACCCCATGTCCGTCGGGTGGGTTAAGTCTTGAGCGCCAACAAATTGGCCCACGCTCACCAATAGGAACCAACACGTAATTCGCTTCATGGTTTTTGCTCCGCTGTTGTGACAACACCGACGGAACGATTTTTCGCAATGAAATAACGACCTATTATTTTTCGAATGGTACCGACAGTCGTGGCATCGCGAGCTTCCA
>JABIUH010000497.1 GCA_018701055.1 Woeseia sp.
GCAATACCTCGGCGTGGCCATGACGTCTAAAGCCCACCGTTAGCGCGACAACACTGACGGGCACCACAAAAAGCAGCAACTCCTGGTGAAAATGGTCGTCTCCGAACTGCCCGAGAAAGGGTAGTACTGCAATGACGAAGGGCAATAATAGGCAATGCAAGAGGCACAGCCCGGACAGCAGTACGGCGACCTTATCCAGTAATGCTCTGCGTCTGGAACTGTTATCCATTGGTTCTTACGGCTATGCTCAGGGGCTGGGCGAGACTGGCGGTGCCGATGTGGGATGCCAGCGTTATTATGCTCTCAATTGTGAAATGCTATAACATAACAATATTGGGCGCAAGTAACTGTCTTTAAAGGGATTGGCGAAACAAAAAATGGACAAAAAACTACTTTCGATTCTGTGCTGCCCGGTCACGCATAAGAGTTTGTCACTGGCGCGCAGCGACCTTTTGAAGTCGATCAATAGGGCAATCGGGAGCGGGGAACTTGTTAACCGTGATGGTGCCCAACTTGCAGAGCCGCTTAACGAGGCGTTGGTGACTGACGACGGCAAGACGCTGTATCCCATTGATGACGGAATTCCGGTTCTGATTGAAGGTGAGGCGGTCGCATTGGAGCAATTGAACAACGAATGATTGTCTATGACGCACCGGTATCTGGCAGGTATGATCACCTGCCGTTGACGAATCAGACCTCTGCGTGAAAATTTCCGCAAATCAACTCTCGCCACATCTCAAAAAATCGCTTTGCGCTTGTTACCTGGTAACCGGCGATGAGCCGTTGCTTGTGCAGGAGTCTTTGGACGCCATTCGGGCCGCGGCAAGGAAGGCGGGTTATGGCACGCGAGAATTGTTCGTCCAAAGCACCGGATTCAATTGGAATGAACTCGCCAGCGCGGGCGGTAATTTGTCCTTGTTTGCGGACAAGCAGATTATCGAGCTGCGTCTGCCGACGGGAAAGCCGGGCGTAAAAGGTAGCGCTGCGATTGCAGACTTCGCAGCCAACATGGGTGAAGATCTACTGTTTATCGTAAGTGCACCGAAACTAGATCGCAACGCACAAAAAACGAAGTGGGTTAAAGCGCTAGAAGCGAACGGCGGACTGATTCAAATCTGGCCGGTCGACGCGCGTGAGCTGCCGGGCTGGATCAACGCTAGAATGAAGCAGGTTGGTTTGCAGCCAGATCGTGACGCGGTGAGGCTGATCGCAGATCGAGTCGAAGGCAATTTGTTGGCTGCCCAACAAGAAATTGAAAAACTTAGGCTGTTGCATGGCGAGGGACCGATTACCGCCGCAGCGGCCGATGACGCAGTTGCAAACTCGAGTCGGTTTGATGTTTACAAATTGGTTGATGCTGCTGTTGGTGGTAATGGTGCGCGGGCGATCCGGATATTGGGTGGCGTACGTACTGAGGGTGTCGAACCAGTGATTGTCATCTGGGCTTTGACCAGAGAGTTACGCACATTGGCTGGTTTGGCGAACGATGTTCAAACGGGTACAGACTTAGGGAGCGCGATGCAGGGGGCATACGTGTGGAAAAATCGACAGGGTTTGGTGCGGGCATGCGTGAGCCGACATGCGCCGGCTAACTTTTATCGATTATTGAAACTCGCGCGTCAAGGCGATGCGGCAGCAAAAGGGCAAATGCGAGGTGATCCCTGGCAACTCGCAACACAAATCATTTTGGATCTTGCCGTGGGCCAAGTGCGCGCGGCATGAAGTTGGAGCAGTAAATTGAGTCCGATGGGCATCTTTGGTGGAACGTTTGATCCGATTCATTATGGTCATTTGCGTACCGCGTTCGAAATGTTGCAAGCTTTGCGCTTTGACGAGGTGCGGTTCATGCCGTGTGGTAATCCACCGCATCGTGACACGCCAATCGCAGATGCTTCGCTGCGTCTCGAAATGGTGCAAGTTGCGACAGAAGCGCAACGCGGTTTTGTCGTCGACGATCGCGAGCTGCAACGAGACGGTCCTTCATACTCAGTCGACACCTTGGCTGGCTTGCGGGCTGAATATCCCTTGCGCCCGATTGGCCTGATCATCGGCATGGATGCATTTTTAAGTTTACCGAAGTGGTATCACTGGCGCGAGATTTTACAGCTGGCGCACATAGTTGTGGCGCATCGTCCGGGATGGCGAGCACCCGATATGGGTCCGCTTGGGGAGCTGCTAGCCGACCGAGGTACGCACCGCATAGGAGATTTGCACCAGGCGAAGGCCGGGCATATTTATATTCACGACGTTACGCAACTGGAAATCTCGTCGTCCGAAATCCGGGAGCTCATCTCGGTGGGTCGTGACCCGAGATTTTTGTTACCTGACGCCGTACGTGACGTTATCGCTGCCAGCGGCTGTTATGGCATTGAGCCCGGTGACGAGGTGGAATAAACAGATTTTGAATTTACTTTATGGATTGTGAAATGAATAGTGAAAAACTCAGTGAGTTGGTAATCGACGCGCTGGAAGAACTAAAAGGAAATGACATCGTCAGGCTGAATGTGCGTGATCGGACTTCAGTCACGGACTACATGGTCGTTGCAAGTGGCACGTCCAATCGCCACGTCAAAGCCCTGGCAGACGCCGTTGTGGATAAGTCCAAAGCCGCCGGCCACCGCCCGTCCGGCATTGAGGGTGAAAGCGGCAGCGAATGGGTGCTCGTGGATTTAGGCGACACGCTTGTGCATGTCATGTTGCCGCGTGTTCGCGAGTTCTACAATCTCGAAAAACTCTGGTCCTTGAGTCCTAAGAAGGACGGAGTCAGTCAAGATTCCTAGCCCGATCGTGTGTTTGCGCGGTAGCGCATAGAGGTTCCTTATGCATGTTCGCCTAATTGCAGTGGGTGACAAACAGCCTGCGTGGGTTGTCACTGCGTTTGACGACTATTGTCTGAGATTCCCGCATCAGTGGAAATTCACCCTAAATTCCGTCGCGACGGCACGACGCAATAAAGGTGAGCTTTCGACGGTCGCCAAGGAAGCCGAGGGCGCAAAGATTCTAGCCAAGCTAAAACCTGCTGACTGCGTTGTCGCGTTAGACGAATCCGGTAAACAAGAGTCGAGCAAGTCGCTTGCCGTGATGCTCGACGAATGGCAAACAGTGGGTGCGGATCTGGTTTTCGTTATTGGCGGACCCGATGGGCTCAGCCCCAACGTACTGCAGCGCGCCAATCGAATTTGGTCGCTGTCGAAACTAACGCTGCCGCATGGTTTGGCAAGAGCCCTGTTTGCAGAGCAACTGTACCGTGCCTACTCAATGTTGAGCGGCCATCCATACCATCGGGAGTAGCTGTGGCCACGCCGCAAATCCATTTGGCCTCCGCATCGCCACGTCGAAGTGACATACTGTCTTCGCTCGGTATCGCGCACTCCTTTGCAGGTGTTGATATTGACGAAAAGGCTGCGAAGAACGAGATTGCCAGCGATCTGGTTTTGCGCCTGGCCCGTGAAAAGGCACTGGCGGCGGAACGGACGGATTACGCCGATCTGCCGGTTTTGGC
>JABIUH010000493.1 GCA_018701055.1 Woeseia sp.
TAAAGTTCTGGTCTACGATCTTTGTTATTGGTTGAACCGGGATAAAAAGGTCATCCCAAAAAATGTTTTGACCAAAGCACCGTCGGCAGAATTGCGACCCAATCAAAAAGATACAGATTCGCTACCGGACTACGACGTGCTCGACCCGATTTTGCAGGCGTTCATCGAGCGTGATCTTTCGGTTGCAGACATTGTTGCCGATGGCTATGACAAAGATGTTGTTGTCCGTGTGCTCGAACTGGTTAAGCGCACTGAATACAAACGCCGGCAGGCGCCACCGGGAATTCGAATTTCGAGTAGGGCATTCGGTCGGGATTGGAGATACCCGATTACGTCACGGTATACGTTTCCTGAGGAATGATCTGGCGGGGTCAGCGTGTTCAATCGCGGCAAGGTCACTCTTGGCCATCCCTGGTCTCGCGACATATAGACTCCTGTCCATCATGCTGGTCCTACAGCATTGTTAGGATTAAGGGTTTTGCGATACCGCTGATTGGTTCGCGTCGGCCGAGAAATTCTTTTCCAATACACGCCGCGTGTCGTCGGCAAGTTCTGTCATGCCGAGGCCCTCGTAGGACTCGATCATGATGCGTAGCGACTCTTCGCCACTGTCTGCGCCGTGATAGGTTTCCAGAGCCGTTTTGACTCGATTGAGCGAGGCTACGTATGCGTCTTGACTGAGATAGAAGCGTGCTACTTCGTTTTCGTATGCCGCTAGACGATTCTTGAGATAGACCATTCGTTGTTCGGCATCAGCGGCATATTCGCTGGCAGGATACCGATTAACCAAACGACTTAAAATCGAAAACGCTTGTTGTCCATCGCGCGGTGGGCGGCTATTGATGTCTTTTCTAAACAGGCGTTCCAGAAAGCCCTGGCCGCGATCGAAATACGCCAATCCTTGAATGAACAACGCGTAGTCGACGCGCGCATGCGTTGGATTCTCGCGGAGAAAAGTTTCGCCCGCTTCAATGGCTTGTTCGGCTCGGCCGTCTTTGTAATAGGCGTATGCCAGTTCCAACTGAATTTGCGTCGAGAATTCGCTAAAAGGAAAACGCGCTTGTAAAGCTTCAAAAATGCCGATTGCCTTTCGGTAATTGCCATTACTTACAGCATCTTGGGCGTCGACATAAGCATCGCGTATGCTCGAATTGAGGTCAAATTCTTCTTCTTCGCCGGCGCAACCCGTTGCAAATACGGCAACGAACATCAACATTGCAAGCGCCCGCAGCACGCGGCTCGTCTTCATCACTTTTTGATGGGGCATCGATTTTTCGACAACATTTGACATATTGGTAGTTCTTCTCATATCCCGCGGGGATTTTTTCTCGCCAAAATAGCGGCCGAACTTTGCACGAAACCGGCGGAATCGGCAAGTATACCGTAAACTTAGCGCTATTCTGATTGCCATCCCAGTGGGCCTAAGTGACCGATTCTTTAGAAAAATTCGTACCGCCTGACCTTTCCGGTCTGCGTTTAGACATAGCGCTCGCCCGTATGTTTCCCGACTACAGCAGAAGTCGCCTAAAAAGCTGGGTTTTGAAGGGAAATGTCACTGTAGATGGTCGGACAATGCGGCCTCGCGACAGCGTCGCTGGCGGCGAACAGATCATCGTTCAACCGCAAGCCGAAGTCAGCGTCACCAGCCTTCCCGAGCCCTTGAATCTCGATATCGTCTTTGAAGATGAAGATCTCCTTATCGTTAACAAGTCGGCCGGATTGGTTGTCCATCCGGGTACGGGAAATACCCATGGCACTTTAATGAATGGACTTCTGCATCATGTTGCCGGCATTGAGGCGTTGCCGCGTGCCGGCATCGTGCACCGACTAGACAAGGACACAAGTGGTCTCTTATTGGTTGGAAAGAATTTAACGTCGCACACGGCTTTAGTACGCGCATTGGCCGACCGTGACATTTCCAGACATTATCTGGCGATCTGCGTCGGAGTTCTGACTGGTGGCGGCAAGGTCGATGCTCCGATCGGGCGTAACCCTGCAGATCGGGTGAAAATGAGCGTGCAGGAACAAGGTAAGCCAGCCATCACCCATTTTCGTGTGAAAGAACGTTTTCGAGCCCACACTTTCGTTGACGTCCAACTCGACACCGGCCGGACCCATCAAATAAGAGTGCATTTCGCGCATCGCCGTAATCCATTGGTTGGCGATCAGGTGTATGGCGGCCGACTTGGGATGCCGGCAGGTGCGACCGAAGAACTACGCGAATCATTGCGGCGCTTTAAGCGCCAGGCACTGCATGCAACCCGTTTGTCTTTTGCGCACCCAAAAAGCGGCGAGACGATCGAGCAAGTCGTAGAACCGCCGCAGGATTTTAACGATCTGTTGAACATCATGCGCACCGACGTTGTGCACGAATCTTGAGTGATGCCCTCGAGTGGATAGAGGCGGACTGGCCTGCACCGTCAGGCATTTTGGCGGGATGCACCACGCGTATTGGCGGTGTCAGTCAGGATGAATTTGCAGCGCTAAATCTTGGGTTGCATGTGGGCGACGACCCCACGCACGTAGCTGATAACCGACGTCTCATGACATTGGGTTGCGGACTCGCCAATGAACCTGCTTGGCTCGATCAGGTACATGGAACGCACGTCGTTGTGGACCCGGGCCCCGTTCAAAGTCTCGAGGCTGATGCGATCGTTAGTACGAGATCTGACGCAGTCTGCGCGATCATGGTTGCGGATTGTTTACCCGTTCTATTTGTTTCGGAAAATGGCGAAGAAGTCGGCGCTGCCCACGCCGGTTGGCGCGGACTATGCAATGGCGTACTTGAAGCGACAGTTGAAGCTTTTGAGGCGTCTGCCGAGAACCTGTTGGTATGGCTTGGTCCGGCAATATCTCAGGAACATTTCGAAGTGGGCGATGAGGTGCGCGATGCGTTCATTGATCACGATCGGATTGCAGCGCAGTGCTTCACACAAAATCTGCAGGGCGGCTGGCAGGCCGATCTATGCAGCCTTGCAGAGCAGCGCCTCCATGGTATGGGAGTGCAACAGATATACGGCGGCGGATTGTGCACCTTTAGCGATCCGCAGCGCTTCTTTTCCTACCGCCGTAACGGGCAATGTGGGCGAATGGCAGCATTTGTTGCCCGAGCCTCGGCATAGGGCTGGAAAAATGAGGCCGAAGCCTCATAGTAAGAGTCCATAGAAGGTCGGGGACATCCTCGGCATAGGATCAACTAGAGGTTAAGGGCCTGGTCCCTTAAAGATACACAGTCATGCGAATGGACAAACTCACCAGCAAGTTTCAAATGGCACTCGCCGAGGCGCAGTCGCTCGCTGTCGGGCAGGAACATCAATTCATTGAGCCAGCCCACCTGATGGTTGCTTTACTCGACCAGCAGGGCAGTTCTGTACGCGGATTGCTGACCAGGGCCGGTGTTAACGTTAATGTGCTGCGCTCGAAACTCGGTGAGTTGTTGGACAGAGTGCCAAAAGTCGAAGGCACCGGTGGTGAAATTCACATCGGTAACGATGTCAGCAAACTGTTGAACCTCACCGATAAGCTGTCGCAGGATCGAAACGACCAATTCATTTCCAGCGAACTGTTTGTCTTAGCTGCCTTGGATAAGTCCTCGCCGCTTGCGTCGGTTCTAGAACAGGCTGGTGCAATCCGTGGTGCGATTGAACAATCCATTGATGAGATTCGTGGCGGTCAGCCGGTGGATGATCCAAACGCGGAAGACACGCGGCAAGCACTCGAGAAATATACCGTCGATCTAACGGAACTTGCGGAACAGGGGAAACTCGATCCCATTATCGGCAGAGACGATGAGATTCGTCGCACGATTCAGATCTTGCAACGGCGCACCAAAAACAATCCGGTTTTGATAGGCGAGCCTGGCGTAGGCAAGACGGCCATCATTGAAGGTCTCGCACAGCGAATCATCAATAACGAAATTCCCGAAGGTTTGCGTAACAAAAGAATCCTGTCGCTCGACATGGGCGCATTGATTGCAGGCGCAAAATTTCGCGGCGAGTTTGAGGAGCGCCTGAAGGCGGTTCTGTCTGATCTGGCGAAGCAAGAAGGACAGATCATTCTCTTTATTGATGAATTACACACGATGGTTGGCGCGGGCAAAGCCGAAGGATCGATGGATGCTGGCAACATGCTGAAGCCGGCTTTGGCGCGCGGAGAATTACATTGTGTCGGCGCGACAACGACTGACGAGTATCGAAAGTATCTGGAGAAAGACGCAGCACTTGAGCGGCGCTTCCAAAAAGTGTTGGTTGTTGAGCCAACCGTTGAGGATACGATCGCGATTCTTCGCGGATTGAAAGAGCGCTATGAAGTGCATCACGGTGTTGAAATATCCGATCCGGCAATCGTTGCTGCGGCGACACTTTCGCATCGTTACATTTCAGATCGACAATTGCCCGACAAGGCCATCGATTTGATTGACGAGGCCGCATCAATGATTCGTATCGAGATCGACTCTAAACCGGAGGAGATGGATAAACTCGAACGCCGCATTATCCAGCTAAAAATTGAACGCGAAGCTTTAAAGAAAGAGTCTGACGACGCGTCGCGAAAACGCCTCGAAGATATCGAAGCGCAACTAGGCACGCTCGAGCGAGAATTCGCTGATTTGGACGAAATCTGGAAATCAGAGAAAGCGGCTATGCAAGGTACAACGCACATTAAGGAAGAGCTGGAACGGTCCCGCCTGGAATTGGAAACGGCGCATCGTGCGAACGATCTGGCCCGCATGTCGGAATTGCAATACGGGCGAATCCCGGAACTCGAAAAGCAACTTGCGAGTGCCGTGGTCGCCGAAGATAAAGAGACGACACTTTTGCGTAATAACGTGACCGACGTAGAGGTCGCCGAGATTGTGTCGAAGTGGACCGGCATACCCGTCGCAAAAATGCTCGAAGGCGAAAAAGACAAGCTGTTGCAAATGGAAACCATTGTTCAGCAGCGCGTGATAGGGCAATCCGAAGCACTTAAGGCGGTTGCGAATGCGATACGGCGGTCGAGAGCCGGACTATCTGATCCTAATCGTCCTATCGGTTCTTTCCTGTTTCTGGGTCCGACAGGTGTAGGTAAAACGGAGTTAACCAAAGCTCTGGCGCATTTCTTGTTCGATACCGACGATGCGATGGTGCGTCTCGATATGTCCGAATTTATGGAGAAGCATTCGGTTGCGCGGTTGATTGGTGCGCCGCCGGGATATGTTGGCTATGATGAGGGCGGATACCTCACTGAGGCAGTGCGCAGAAGACCCTATTCCGTGATTCTTTTAGATGAAATCGAAAAAGCACATCCGGACGTCTTCAACGTGTTGTTGCAGGTGCTCGACGACGGGCGTTTGACCGATGGCCAGGGGCGCACGGTCGATTTTCGAAATACGGTCATCGTGATGACCTCGAATCTGGGCTCACAAATAATCCAGGAGCTCGCCGGTGAACAAAACTACGATGCCATGAAGGCATCGGTAATGGAGATCGTAACGCAGCACTTTCGACCGGAATTTATCAATCGTGTGGACGATACGGTTGTATTCCATCCTCTCGGCCGTGAGCATATTCGCGCAATAGTGGATATTCAGCTTGGCTATCTGCAAGAACGCCTCGCCGGGCGAGATATGAAAATCGTATTGTCGGAGGCGGCGCGGGACAGGCTGGCGAACGCGGGTTTTGATCCGGTTTATGGCGCCAGGCCACTGAAACGTGCAATTCAACAGCAGGTAGAGAACCCGCTTGCTCAGGAAATACTGCAGGGTCGGTTTAAGCCTGGTGATGTTATCGAGGTCGGCCTAACTGACGATCAACTTGAATTTCAGAACGCTGCCTGAACGTCGCAAAAAAACATATAATCGAACCCTAAAATGACGCCGCAGCCAATCCCTGGCCGCGGCAACTTTTCATGATGGAGAACAATGCGTGCCGATTTACGAGTATGCGTGCAAGAGCTGTGATCACACGCTTGATGCCCTACAAAAAATGAATGATGACCCGTTGGTCGATTGCCCTGAATGCGGTGAGGCGGCGCTGAAGCGTCTGATATCCGCCCCGCGTTTTCGTTTGAAAGGAAAGGGCTGGTACGAAACGGATTTCAAGAAGGAGAATCAACGCAATCTCGCGAAGGGTGATTCTGAGGCGGCTCCAAGCGCCAAAAGCGACGACAAGAAGGAACCGAAAACCATTAAAGAGGAATCCAAGAAGGCCGATACCAAGAAGGCCGATACCAAGAAAGCCGATACCAAGAAAGAAGCCACGTCTAAGAGTGATGTTTCATGAAAAACCTCCGCCGCTACATTGTCGCGGGACTGCTTGTATGGCTGCCGTTGGCAGTGACCTACAAGCTGCTCGAGTTCGTCATTGGCCAAATGGATGGCTGGTTGGATGAATTTCTAAAGTGGTTGCCGTCAAGCTATCACCCAGATGAAATGCTGGGTATTGCTTTGCCCGGCCTTGGAGTGCTGTTCACCTTTCTGCTGCTTGTCATTACCGGAATGCTTGCGGCCAACTTCGTCGGTCGGGCCTTTGTCGCAGGATGGGAGTCGCTGCTCGATCGCATTCCATTCGTCCGAGCGATCTATTCGGCCGTCAAGAGTTTCGCTGAGCTGGTTTTCTCTGACCAAAGCCAGTCATTCAAAAAAGTACTACTCGTGCAATATCCGCGCAAAGGCCTTTTTAGTCTTGCCTTTCAGACCTCGAGCAACCTGGGTGAGTTGCAGGTTCGCACCGGCGAAGAGTTAGTGTGTACATTCGTGCCAACGACGCCAAATCCCACCTCCGGTGTCATCATAATGGTACCTAAGCAAGACACTATCGAACTCGATATGGAGGTCGATGAAGCGCTGAAGATGGTCATTTCTCTCGGAGTCGTCGTCCCGGTCTGGAAGGATGGCCAGATTGACGAGTTA
>JABIUH010000500.1 GCA_018701055.1 Woeseia sp.
CAATTAAGTGCTCCATATGGCCATGCGCGTGACCCGTTTCACCTTCGGCGGTGGAGCGAAATACGGCCGCAACATCGTTATAGCCTTCGACATCGGCTTTCGCTGCGAAATACAAATAACGCCGATTTGCTTGAGATTCCCCAGCAAATGCATCTTTCAGGTTGTTTTCCGTTTGGCTGCCTTTCAGTGACATGGTCGATCCTCTCGATACGATTAATTATTGTTTAGACTCAGTCTAAAACTGAGCCGAACTCTAAGTCGATAGACGCCGCATGTCAACGCGGGCTAGTGGTCCACCATGGTGGCTCTGAACCTATCAATCCTATCGTGGTGGACCACTTGCGTTGACGCTTCTTCCACGTCGTTGTAGCGTAGCGCTCACGATTAGATATCCAATGGGTTACAGACGCATGGCCAGCGAAACAAAAATAGACCTCGAGAAGTCGCTTGCCGACCTGGAAACGCTTGTAGGGGAACTCGAAAGTGGCGATCTGCCACTGGATAAAGCGATGAAAAAATTCGAAGAGGGCATCAAACTGACTCGCGGCTGTCAAAAAGCGCTCAAAGAGGCCGAACAAAAAGTGGAAATCTTGCTCAAAAGTGCGGGCGGGCAGGAGTCTCTGGAAGAATTCGAAGACGAAGGCTAAGAATTAAAGTCAGTCAGCCGCAGCGCGACAAGTTACAAAGTCTGGCCCCACTGGTAAGCAAGCAACGCACCAAGATAACCTAATCCAGTCATGTAGACCCAAGCAAAAATCGGCCATCTCCAACTGTTCGTTTCTCGTTTGATCACAACAATCGTTGCGGCGCATTGCAGACAACACGCATAAAAAATTAGCAGGCCGATCACCATCGGCAAAGAAAACACTGGCGAGCCATCGGCGTGCCTAGCCAATTTTAATCGCTCACTCAAGGTTGCGTCATCCGCCTCGTCCCCAACTGCGTAAACAGTACCGAGAACTGCAACGACAACCTCACGCGCCGGAAAGCTGGCGATGACCGCAGACGAAATTTTCCAGTCCCAGCCCAACGGGCGAAATGCCGGTTCGATCACCTTCCCTGCTCTGCCAAGGAAACTCTGTTCCAGTTGTAAGGCTGCTGCATCGTTTTCAAATTGTGCAAACGCAATTTCTAACTCATCACCCGAGAGACGATTTGCCGCCATTGACTGCTGTTGCGATAGATTGGCTTGAATCTCTGCGGACCGCGGAAAGTAGGCGAGTGCCCACACGACGACTGCCACCGCAAAAATTACTGTCCCCGCTCGCCTGAGAAAAATCTTCGCGCGGCCTAGCAGCTGCACCATAACGGTTTGAAAGTTCGGGCGACGAAACTCGGGCAGCATGAGCGCAAAGGTGGGTTTCGGACCCTGCAGTGCAGTTTTTCGCAGTAAAAGCGCCGTCATTAGTCCCGCGACGATTCCCAGCATGTAAAGGCCGAACAACACGACACCCTGCAAATTCAGGATACCCACTTTCTCATTTGGAACAAACGCCGCAATCAATAGCGCATAAACCGGCAGGCGTGCGGAGCAGGTCATGAAGGGCGCAGCAAGAATCGTCGCGATACGATCACGTCGATTCGGAATGACCCGAGTCGCCATGATTCCTGGCACGGCACAGGCAAAACTCGAAATCATGGGAATGATTGACTGGCCCGATAGGCCGACGGAACGCATCGTTCGATCCATCAAATAAGCCGCCCGCGCGAGGTACCCGGAATCCTCGAGCACGATGATGAACAAAAAGAGAATTAATATTTGCGGCAGGAAGACGATGACACTGCCTACGCCAGCGATTACGCCGTCGGTTATAAAACTCGACAATGCACCGGCGGGCAAATTGTTAGCGATGAACCCGCTAATCAGCGTGGTGCTGTTATCTATGACATCCATCAACGGGGTCGCCCAGGCGAAGACCGCCTGAAATACGACTGCCATAACAACGAACAAACCGATCGTTCCAGGTACCGGCTGATTTAGGAAATGCGCAAACCGCGAACCAACACTCGATACCGTCGGCACAGCCGTCTGCACATCGTCCATGACTTCCCGCACCCACGAATATCGATGGCGAGCTTCTCTTGCGAGCGGCGGCTCGCTACCAAACAATTGCGCACGAATCTCTGTTAAGCGCGTGTGTCCATTTGGACCAAGCAACGCCGCTATATCACCTGCAAGGTCACTACCAACGTCGATGAGCGCACGTTCAACTTCAAATCGCGGCACTGTTGCCGGCAATTCGCCGGCCAACGATTCTGAGGCGGCGCTCAACTCGACCCAAAAGTTTGGTAGTGACGGGCGTGGTGATTCAGCTAGCGCCTGTAACGCGGCTCGCAAGGCATCGAGACCTTGGCCGGTGGTTGCGACAATGGGACACACCGCAATTCCACCAAGCCGTCGCTGTAATGCAACGGCATCTATGCGGATGCCTTTGGCCATAGCCGCATCAGTCATCGATAGCGCAACCATTACCGGCAGGTCGAGCTCTAACAGTTGTTGCACTAAATAGAGACCCTGGTACAGGTGCGTGGCATCGATGACGGCAAGAATGCCGACCGGACGTTCTGCATCGGAAAGGCGACCTAAAATCACATCGGCGGCGATCCGCTCCTCTAGCGAGTGCGTACTCAACGCATACATGCCTGGCAAATCAATAAGGCCGATTTCTGTATTGCCAATACGAGCGACACCGACATTTTTTTCGACGGTTACGCCAGGATAATTGCCCGTTTTCTGACGCATGCCAGTCAGACGGTTAAAGAGTGTACTTTTACCGGAGTTGGGATTGCCGACGACCGCA
>JABIUH010000221.1 GCA_018701055.1 Woeseia sp.
AGGATGTCGTGTTGCTCGAGAAAGCAGAGCTCACGTCTGGTTCTACCTGGCATGCAGCCGGCCTTCTCCCGTTATTCAACATGAGTTACAGCGTTGGTCAGATTCACAAATACTCGGTCAAATTTTATCGCGAACTCGAAGAAGAAACTGGACAACACGTTGGCATGTCTCAGGTAGGCAATTTACGTCTGGCAATGAACGCGGACCGCATGGACGAGTACTACCAATATGCGGCAACTGCCAGAACAATCGGCGTAAAGGTGCAGTTTCTAACGCCTGACGAGATCGAGAAACTCTGGCCAATGTGTAATACCGACGGGCTGGTAGGCGGCATCTATCACCCGGATGATGGTTACATCCAATCGGCTGATCTCACCCAGGCCCTCGCGAAAGGTGCACGCAATCGCGGCGCAACGATTTATCGGAATACGCCAGTCCTGCATATTGAGCAGGCGAGCTCTGGCGGCTGGATCGTAAAAACGGAGAATGGCGACATCACCTGCGACCATGTGATCTCGGCAACGGGTAACTACGCGCGCAGGACGGGCAAAATGGTCGGCCTCGATATCCCGGTGATCCCGGTCGAGCATCAATACATCGTGACCGAACCCCATCCGGAGCTACAGCGGCGACGTGCCAAGGGCGCGCCGGAAATGGCTGTCTTACGCGAATCTGATAGCTCCTGGTATTTACGCGAAGAAAATGGCGGTTTCATCCTCGGGCCCTACGAACACGGCGCTCCCTGTTGTTACGTTGATGGGCCTGACCCACGCGCCGAGTATGAATTGTTTCAGGAAGATATTGATCGCCTCGTACCACACATTGAAGCGGCCATCGCACGCGTACCAGCGTTTGGCGAAGTAGGCATTAAGAAAGTCTACAACGGTGCAATTGCCTATACGCCAGACGGTAATCCAATTGTCGGCCCTGCCTGGGATCTCGATAATTTCTGGCTGAATGAAGGCCACAGTTTCGGCATCACCGCCGCCGGTGGCGCAGGCTGGCAACTTGCCGAATGGATCGTCGACGGTGAACCGACGATCGACATGCTCGGCGTAGAACCACGCCGCTTCGGTGACTACGCGAAGAAAGATTATCTTATCGAAAAGAACGAAGAGGCTTACGCGAGCGTTTTTGTTATTCACTATCCGGACGAAGAGCGCCCCGCCGCTCGACCATTACGCACAGCCCCCTGTTATGAACGCATGCAGGCGTTGGGCGCCGTATTTGGCCAACGATTTGGCTGGGAGCGACCGAATTGGTTCGCGACCGACGGCATGGAGCAAGTTGACGATTGGTCTTTCCGGCGGTCGAAATGGTTCGAAGGCGTCCGCAAAGAGGTCCTCAACACAACAGCGAACGTAGGCCTGCTCGACATGACGGCATTCGCGAAGTGTCGTGTATCAGGCCCGGGCGCAGAGAAATTTCTCGACTACATGGTTGCCAATCGTTTGCCCGCCAAAGTCGGCGGCATTGGTTTATGTCATTCCTTAAACACAAAGGGTGGCATCCATTCGGAGTTTACGATTCGGCGCGAAGCCGACGACTCGTTTTATCTGGTGTCGGCCGGCGCGTTGCAACGCCTCGATCACGACTATTTAAAAAAGCACATGCCACGAGATGGGTCGGTACAATTTGAGCAATTGACCGACGCAGTTGGCGTACTCGTCGTCAGTGGTCCAAAAGCGCGCCAACTACTCGCGCGCGTAACGGATGCTGACTTGTCTAACGAGTCATTTCGCTGGCTAACCGCACAACACATAACGATCGGCGGTACGACTACGGATGCCATGCGCGTCAACTACGTTGGTGAACTTGGGTGGGAGTTACACCACCCGATGGACAATCAAAACCAGATATTTGACGTATTATTTGAAGCTGGAACCGATCTCGGATTAAAACCTTTTGGGATTCGTGCAATGGATTCGATGCGACTGGAAAAATCCTATCGCATGGTTGGCACCGAGCTCTCTATTGAGTATTCCGCATTTGAATCGGCAATGGATCGATTCGTCAAAGAAGATAAAGGTGACTTTCTCGGCCGTGATGCCTTACTCAAGTGGCGCAATGCCGACAATCAAAACAGACTGGTAACACTCGAGGTCTCTGACGTCACCGACGCTGATGCATTAGGCAATAACGCACTCTTGCAGGGTTCCAAGTTAGTCGGCCGAGCAACAGGGGGTGGATTTGGTTTCCGCGTCGACAAATCGCTCGCGTTAGGCATGGTTGAAGCGGAGCTAGCCAAGCCAGGCACGAAACTCCAGATTGATATCCTAGGCAAGCATTATCCAGCCCAAGTAATCGACGACAGTCCCTTTGATCCGAAGAATGAGAGGTTGAGAGATGTCAACGCAGCAAACGATTAACGGCGCCGGCGGTTGCTTGTGCGGGGCCGTCCAATATGAAGTCCATGGCGAATTACGCCCCATTATCTGCTGTCATTGTGAGCAGTGCCGCAAAATTAGCGGTCATTATGTTGCAGCAACGGCGTGCAAAACCGAAAGCCTAAATTTGATTGTCGAACACGGACTGCATTGGTACCAGTCATCGCCCGAAGCCAGACGCGGCCATTGCAAAGAGTGTGGATCCTCTCTCTTCTGGGAACCAACCGACGGCGACTACACCAGCATTTTGGCCGGCACGCTAACCCGTCCTACGGGTCTTAAGATTTCGCATCACATCCATGTACATATGGCATCAGACTACTATTCGATTGATGACGGCTTGCCGCAGTATGAGGAGGAAGGGTATCCATCGTACTACTCGGAAAAGACCGCATGAAATACACTGCTAATCGAAGCTCCCTACGGCACTCTTTTAAATCAAGATGAAGAAGTATTCCGGATTTAGCCTGTTTCGCAATGCGTTGAGCCACAATCTCAACTGGAAACAGGCGTGGCGAAAGCCGGAACCGAAAAAACACTATGACGTCATCATCGTGGGTGGGGGTGGTCACGGCTTAGCGACGGCCTACTACCTGGCGAAAGTTCACAAGATCAAGAACATCGCAGTGGTCGAAAAAGGCTGGATCGGCGGTGGCAACACTGGCCGCAATACGACCATCGTGCGTTCCAATTACCTCTGGACCGAGGCTTCGTTGTTTTACGAAAAATCACTCAAATTGTGGGAAGGCTTAAGTCAGGATTTGAACTACAACGTGATGTTTTCGCAACGCGGTGTGTACAACCTGGGCCACAATTTGCAGGACATGCGCGACATTGAACGCCGCGTCAGCGCTAATCGACTGAATGGCATCGATGCCGAAGTGGTTAATGCGACTCAAATAAAAGCGGAAATACCACTCATCGATACTTCTCCTGACGCGCGTTATCCAATATTGGGTGCGTCACTGCAACGTCGCGGAGGCGTCGCAAGACACGATGCAATTGCCTGGGGCTTCGCCCGGGCTGCGGATGCCTTAGGCGTCGACATTATCGAGCAGTGTGAAGTAACCGGCATTCATCGCGAGAAAGGTCGCGTCACCGGAATCGATACGACACGTGGCAAGATCAACGCACCGAAAATTGGCGTGGTTGTCGCCGGTAACGCCAGCGTGCTGGCGAAGATGGTTGACCTTCGTCTACCGATCGAAAGTCATCCGTTACAAGCATTCGTGTCAGAACCCATGAAGCCTGTTCTTGATACCGTCGTCATGTCCGGCGCTGTACACGGCTACGTCAGTCAATCAGATAAAGGCGAACTCGTCATCGGCGCCGGTGTTGATAGCTATGTTGGTTACGGTCAACGCGGCAGTTTTCAGACCATCGAGCATACGTTAGAGGCCATTGTTCAGTTGTTTCCGATGTTCAGTCGCGTACGTTTGTTACGTATGTGGGGCGGCATAGTCGATGTGTGCCCGGACGCTTGCCCCATCGTCAGCAAGACACCTGTCGACGGACTCTATTTTAATTGCGGTTGGGGTACAGGCGGCTTCAAAGCCACGCCAGGCTCCGGATGGGCATTCGCGCATACGATTGCCAATGATCACCCACATGAGTTGAATGCCCCATTCAGTTTGGAGCGATTTACGACCGGCGCTTTGATCGACGAACACGGCGCAGCGGCAGTGGCGCACTAATTTATGTTACTCATACGTTGCCCATGGTGCGGGGACCGCGCTGAATCAGAATTCAGCTGCGGTGGAGAAGCCGGTATTTCTCGTCCGCTGGAGCCGAACGCGCTGAACGACGCCGACTGGTCGGATTACCTGTTCAATCGCACCAACGCGCGCGGCGCACACAAGGAACTTTGGAATCATGCTGCCGGCTGCCGGCGCTGGTTCGAAGCAGAACGTGACACCGTTAGCTACGTCATAAAACGAACCTACAAATTAGGTCAGGCAGACTAATGGCGCGCCGACAAATCAATCGACTCGAGGACGGCGGTTGCATCGACCGTAGTAAGCCATTGAGTTTTCGTTTCAATGGCAAGCGTCTGCAGGGTTTTTCTGGCGATACTCTTGCCTCGGCGCTGCTCGCCAACGGCGTAAAATTGGTGGGTCGAAGCTTCAAGTTACACCGACCGCGAGGCATCGTTGCTGCAGGTGCCGAAGAACCCAACGCAATACTGCAAATCGGCCGTGGTGCCGAAACTTTGCCAAACTTGCGCGCAACACAAGTCGAACTTCACGAAGGGCTTGAGGCAAGATCTGTGAAAGGCTGGCCGAATCTTAGATTCGACTTCGCAGCAATAAACGACCGATTCAGCGGCTTGTTCGGCGCGGGCTTCTACTACAAAACCTTCATGTGGCCAAAGTCGTTCTGGAAACATTACGAAGCATTTATTCGCGCATCGGCAGGACTCGGTGACGCGCCAACTGAAGCTGACCCCGATCACTACGAACACCGCAATGCGCACTGCGATGTGCTCGTTGCCGGCGGTGGACCTGCAGGACTGATGGCGGCGTTGGTCGCGGGACGCTCCGGCGCGCGCGTAATCATGGTCGATGATCAGGATCAGTTCGGCGGCAGATTACTGTCTCAGCGCGACCGTATCAATGACATGAATGGCAGGGACTGGGTACAAGAGGTAACGACCGAACTCAGGAGGCTGGACAACGTACGCATGCTGCCAAGAAGCACCGTTTTTGGCTACTACGATCACAACTTCCTGGCGATCAGCGAGCGCTGTTCAGATCACCTGCCACCGGCAGAACGCCGAGGCGTTCGTGAACGCCTTTGGCGCGTGCGGGCAAAACAAGTGGTTTTGGCGCAGGGTGCCTTTGAACGACCATTGGTTTTTTGTAACAACGACCGACCAGGCGTCATGACCGCGTCGGCGGTATCGACGTACATTAATCGTTACGGTGTCTGCCCCGGCCAACGAGTGGTCGTTTTCACTAACAACGACTCTGCATATGCGACCGCATTGGACATTGCGGATGCGAACATAAACGTGATGGTAATCGACAGTCGCATCGGCGGAGCCGGTTCTCTAGGCAAAGCCGTACGGGAACGCGATATCCCAGTGCTACAAGGACACATTGTCACCGATGTAATTGGCCGCAAGCACATCTCAAGAGTGCGCGTGGCAAAATGGAGCGGTGACACCGAAGCCGTCGTTGAGAACTCGATCAATATCGATTGTGACTTGCTGGCAATGTCTGGCGGCTGGAGCCCGGCCGTACACTTGCATTCACAGTCTGGTGGCAAGAACCGCTGGAATACACAGTCGCTGTGCTTCGAACCCGGCGAATCGATCCAGGCCAATTTTTCGGCCGGTGCCGGCAATGGTTGTTGGCAGCTGTCCGACTGTCTTCGAGATGGCCTGCGTGCCGGGCTTGAAGCACTTAAGCGCTGTAACATGACCGCCACCTCCGTTGAGGCTCCAGTGGTTGAGCAGTCG
>JABIUH010000503.1 GCA_018701055.1 Woeseia sp.
AACACGCTGGGTAGTATCGCGCGTGTCCGGGCGGAAAGTGACGATGGGCCGCTTCGCTTACCTAATTTGTCCAAGCTTGGCTTGATGCATGCCGCGGCAGAAAGTGCGGGTGCTTTTCCCTCCGGTAGCAGCGCCGACATAGATGTAATTGGCGCCTACGGGTTCGCCGCCGAGCTTTCAAGTGGCAAGGACACGCCAAGTGGTCACTGGGAAATAGCCGGTGTGCCCGTTCTGTTTGATTGGGGATACTTTACTGAGAGGAATGATACGTTCCCACCAGAGCTGCTGGAGAAGCTGGTGGCTCAAGCCAGTCTTCCGGGTGTTTTGGGCAACTGTCATGCTTCAGGTACAACGATCATCGCCGACCTGGGCGAAGAGCACATGCGAAGCGGAAAACCAATTGTTTATACCTCGGCGGACAGTGTTTTTCAGATCGCATGTCACGAGGAGTCATTCGGCCTGGATCGCCTTTACGCTCTGTGCGATGTGGCGAGGGTTTTGGTCGACGAATACGACATAGGCCGGGTTATCGCCCGTCCGTTTGTGGGAAACCATGCGAGCGACTTCGCGCGCACTGGCAATCGCCGTGATCTGACGACGCCACCACCCGCACCAACACTCCTCGATAAACTGGCCGGCAGCGGCGGCGAAGTCATTAGCGTCGGTAAAATCTCTGACATTTATGCGCACCAGGGTATTACGCAGAAAATCAAAGCCAGCGGCAATGCGGCATTGTTCGATGCCACGCTCACGGCAATGGAAAGCGCGCCGGATCGATCGATCGTATTCACGAATTTCGTGGATTTCGACATGCTCTACGGACATCGCCGTGACGTCGAAGGCTACGCCAACGCGTTGGAATACTTCGATGCACGCTTACCCGAGCTCATGACGCAGCTACAGGATGACGATGTATTGGTGCTCTGTGCCGATCACGGTTGTGATCCCACTTGGCCGGGATCAGACCATACTCGCGAACATATTCCGGTGCTAGCGTATGGCAGTCGAATTCAAGCAGGCTCGATTGGAAAGCGCGAGTCGTTCGCGGATATCGGGCAAAGCCTCGCGGAGTTTTTTGATATTCCGCCGTTGGACTATGGCAAGAGCTTCCTAGTCTAGCGGTACACCGATCTTTTAGATCGTGCCGCGAGGAACCCGGTGACTATGTTATCCATGACGTCATCGCGAGGAGCCCAGTGATTACGTTGGAAATAAGGTCATCGCGAGGAGCGTTAGCGACGCGCCGATCCAATAGATGCTCAAAAAATGGATTGCTTCGTCGGTTACGCCTCCTCGCAAAGACGAAGTCGGTTTTATGCGTGGAGTCCTGTGACTAAGAAACAAGTTGCGTCATCGCGAGGAGCGCTAGCGACGCGGCGATCCAATCGGTGTTGAAAGTAAATGAATTGCTTCGTCTCTCTGTTCCTCGTAAATACGGTTCTGAGCATCCATGGTAGAAATCGTTCTGACCTAACTCATAATTCCAACGAGTATCGTTCCCCACAGCCCGATCAAAATAAGAATGCTCATTGCGAAAATTCTGAGGCGGTTCATCACTATATTCGATGATAAGTGGACGTAAGAATGAATGCAGCGGCATACAACGTAGGCCCAAGCTAACGAGGCGACGACGATGCCGGTCTGTCCGGTAACTGTTGCGAACAGGCACAACGCATAAAAGATCACCGGTGTTTCGAAGTGGTTAGTGACATGCTGAGTTTGTACAGCGAGCTCTGCGGGTTCTTCATCGCCGCGATTAAGGCGAAAAAACTTGGCGTCAATCTTGCCCGCTTTAACGGCGGAAAATCGACTCATTACCATGCGCAGCATGACCAGGATAGTCAGGGATCATCGCGAATGCTGGATAAATGGTATTCATTGTCTAATTATCTGATTTTGCAGATTGATCGTTGGCAGAGTCACCCGCTGAATCGCCATTCGATTGACGATTCACAATTCGTTTCTTGACCATCGCCAGTTTCCGCTCGTGGTGACGGCGTTCCGCGGGAACCACGATCAAGAACCAGACCGCTAAAAAAGCGAGCAGTACGAGTAATGCCAGGGAAATAATTTTCATACCGCTTTCAGCATCAGAAACCAACGTACGAATGTAATCAAAAATAGAGCAGGGATGTGAGACTTCAATACGCCTGCTGCCGTGTCAGCGCTCATTTGAATTCCCTTCGACAGGCTTTGACGATTGAGCGCCTCGGCCGATCCTCTTCTTCTCGATGCTTATTACCAGGTCATGCATAGAGGGCAGTAGGAAAACAAAAAAAGTGGATGCGAGCAAAATCATCGAAGTCGGAATTTCCGTACCTCTGCTCAAAATGACGGCAATGATGATTGACCAAACCGCGATGAGAACAGCCGATATTCGCCAATCACGTTTGCCGCTCTCTCTATCCGTCATTTCTCAGACCACACCGCAAGTTCGTTGCCATTCGGGTCGGCGAATTGAAAACGGCGGCCGCCGGGAAATGAGAATATGTCTTTAATGATTGTTCCGTCGTTGGCAACGACTGTGTCGCGAGATTTTTCAAGATCATCAGCGTAGATAATGACCAATGCAGCACCACTGCTAGTCTTGGATTGGTGCTCTGAATGGTAGAAACCGCCGGTAAGTCGCCCGTCGCTGAAGGCCCGGTATTCAGGGCCGTAGTCGGTGAAGGTCCAGCCGAAAGCAGCTTCATAAAACACTGAATGGCATCGAAATCAGACGCGGGAAATTCGACGTAGTCGATTTTGCGATCCTGTCCCATTTCGAGTCCCTTATTGTTATTGGATTGGACGATCTATTATAACCGCTTAGACCACGATGTTGCGGGCCGGGATTTAGCGCATATCGAGGAGTGGCAGCAGCCTCGAATCCCGCAGCGCCGCGGTCCGGTGCCCAGCGCCAGCCAGGTAGGCTTTGTCGGTTGCGAAGGCTCTGAATGCCTGCAAAGACTGGTGGCGCACGAGCAGCACAAGGTCCCAGGATTCATCGGCTGGACCAATGAGGAAATCGCCACCGGTTCCTGAATAGACGACGGATCCCCCAGCGGCTTGAAGCAAGGGGAGTGTATGGATGCTATAGCGGCGATATGCCTCTTCCCCGGCAATCGGCTGTTTCGGTGCAAGCTCCAGAGACGCAGAATAGTCCGCGACTTCTCGAAATCGCAGCATATTGAGCATGACAATTTCGCCCGTTAGGTTCCGACTGAACAGCTTTGCGCCGGCCAGACTGCTGACTTCAAAGTAACCGGAATCTTTCGATTTACTCATGCAGTATCGTCCATGTCAGTCTTCTGGGTTGCGTCAATCTTGTTTAGGTGTTCATCGCGCGGGCGACTTTCTTTTTCAGCACTTTTATATCGTTTTTGGACAGATCTTTGTTCTTTTCACCGGCGCGAAGTTCTGCCAGTGCTGCTGCGACGTCGGTGCCGGCCGCCCATTCGACGATTTTCGTAACCTGATCTGCGTTGTCGCTACTGACTGATTCGGATTTGCCATCGATAATGGCTACCCTGTGTTTGCAGAGGCCACCGAACTGACCCGCTGGACAGGTGCAAAGCGCTGTCAGGCTGTCGCCATCCTTAATGAACGTGAGTTCATAGGTATTCGAAGAAGACCCTTTAACTTGAAATATCAACTGTTCCACACTTACTCCTCCGTCGATTGGTTTCTCATCGCTAGTGCTGATTGAATCCTGGCCGCCAATTCTGAGGCCTCTCGTTTGATGCGCTCCGTATCTAAGGTGAAAAATTTCCCGTCGCGCATTAACAAACGACCATCAACAGTTACCGATGCGACATCTTGTTCGTCAGCCACAAATACTAAATGTGAAATGACGTCATAGGTCGGCACAAAGTGAACGTCGTCAAATTCGACTTGAATGACGTCCGCTCGCATTCCAATTTCCAGAGCCCCAACGCTGTCGCGTAAACCGATCGCCTCCGCGCCCCCACTTGTCGCCATTTTCAAGACTGCTGTTGCGGGAAGTGCCTCTGGGTCCATTTTGTCTATCTTTTGTAAGAAGGAAGCCAGACGCATTTCCTCCCACATATCGAGATCGTTGTTACTGGCGGCGCCGTCCGTACCCAGGCCGACGAGAACCCCAGCATTCAGCATTTCACTAACGGGCGAAACACCAGAGGCCAGTTTCATATTCGATGTTGGGTTATGAATGACGCCAACGCCCCGTTCGGCCAATATCTTAATTTCGTCCGCAGTCGGCCATACCATATGCGCAGCAATTGTCGGCCCATCAAAAAAGCTGATGGAGTCATAAAACTCAACGACCGACATATTGAAATTATCTCGCGTAAATTGCAGCTCGAATGGCGATTCGGCCATGTGAATGCTAAGCGGCACACCAGCGTCGTTCGCTGCCTCTCGTGTTGCCGCGAGTTGATCCGGTTTTACCGTGTAATTCGCATGCGGACCGTATATCGGTGTAATTCGGCTGTTGCGATTTTGCCAGTTATTTACAAATGTCTTACCCTTCACTAAGGAGTCGGCAGCACTCTCTGCATCGGGGCTGCGTTGGTCAATCACGGTCGCCGAAACGAACGCACGCAGACCGCATTGCTCGGCAACTTGAGCGACGACGTCCGGGTAGTAATACATGTCAACGAATGTTGTTGTCCCGCCACGAATCATTTCCCAGCACGCGAGTTCTGTTCCAATACGCACGAATTCAGGGTCAACAAATTCTACTTCTGCTGGAAATATGTAATTGGTTAGCCAGTCCATCAGCGCGAGATCATCTGCGACGCCGCGCAACAACGTCATTGCTGCGTGTGAATGCCCATTCACCAGTCCGGGCATTACGATTCGATTTTCTCCTGGTAAGTGACCCTTTGCTTTGTACTGGGCATTGATTTCTGCCGCTGTTCCGATAGCAATGATCAATCCGTCATTTATCGCAACAGCGCCAGCGGGAATTACATTGCTATCCCGATCCATCGTGACCACGTAGTCACCGGCAATGATCAGGTCGATCCAATCGCTGTCGATCGGAGTTGCGACTGTCTCATCGGGCGGTTCTGCCGGAGAGCAGCCGATAGAGACGCTGACCGCTGCTAGAAGCAGAATCGTGCGAATTGACTGCGTTATACGATAGCGATTGATCATTTTATGCGGAGGCCTCTAATTGACAGCTGTGCGCCATTCTAACCCGCCTTTCCGTCAATGCAGCGCTCGAATCACCGACAACATTTCGACGGGCGAAATCCACAACGGATGATGCTAATGTGCGCAGCGTGGTGCGCATAAGGATAGCGGTGTCCGGTTTGATGATTGATCAATATATGCCAACTCGTTCCTCGCTATCGAATAGGCGTATGAGTAAAGCTGCGACTCGCCAACGAGAGAATAATAGCGGCCAAGTAACGATCTCCCTTTACGAGGATTTTCCTGAATATGCTCTTTACTGATGTAATTGCTAAAAAGCGCGACGGGCACGAGCTTACCGCCGAGGAAATTAAGTTCTTCGTTGCGGGCCTAACGGACGCGAGTATTCCGGCAGAGCAGGTTTCGGCATTCGCAATGGCCGTGTTTTTAAACTCCATGACTGCGGAGGAGGCGGGACAATTAACAACGGCAATGACCGCATCTGGCGCGGTCTTGCAATGGGACGATTTGGACCTGGACGGCCCTATTGTTGACAAGCATTCAACTGGCGGTATTGGCGACAAGGTGAGTTTTTTGCTTGCGCCCATCGCGGCAGCCTGTGGTTGTTATGTGCCGATGATTTCCGGTAGAGGCCTCGGCCACACCGGGGGTACAACGGATAAAGTTGAATCAATTCCGGGTTATCAATCGATGCCGGACCATGCCTTGTTTCGCAAAGTCGTCAAAGACGTCGGTTGCGCCATCATCGGGCAAACTGAGGACCTGGCGCCAGCCGATCGACGTTTCTATTCGATCCGAGATGTCACCGCAACAGTCGAATCGATACCGTTAATCACTGCATCGATACTGTCGAAGAAGATCGCCGCTGGGCTTTCCGGATTGGTGATGGATGTTAAATATGGTTCTGGTGCTTTCATGTCCACGATGTCGCAAGCAGAGGAGATGGCGACCAGTATTATCAACACTGCGGCTGCAGCCAATCTAAAGACGCATGCGCTCATAACCGATATGAATGAATGTCTCGGAGAAAAAGCGGGCAATGCGCTCGAAATTGCGGAGTCGATGGAGTTTTTAAGCAACACCCGTCGTGAACCTAGATTGAATGCAGTCGTCATGGCGACCACTGCAGAAATGCTGGTGGCCACTGGCATCGAGTCGAATCGAGACGCTGCGATGCAAAAAACGGATGAGGCGGTGACCTCTGGAAAAGCTGCCGAGATATTCGAAAAGATGGTTCGCGGCCTTGGAGGCCCGGCAGATTTCGTGATGACCTACGCGGCACATTTGCCGAAAGCCCCTGTAACGATGCCGGTTTTCGCAAAGCAGGAAGGCGTGCTCGACGCTGTCGATGCCTTTGCGCTTGGCAATGCGATCATTGAATTAGGCGGCGGGCGCCGTGAGTTAAATGATGTGCTGGATCTATCAGTTGGGTTCGCTGATATGGCGCCGATCGGAGCGGTGCTCGATGGGCAACGTCCGCTGGGCGTTATTCATGCTGCAGATGAGGAATCCGCGAAGCGCGTATCCGCCATGCTCCAAAATGCCTGTACAGTCGCGGACGCAGCGCCAGAGCCCAATCCGGTCATCTACAAAATTCTCACCTGAAAACCATCGCTGAGCGAGAAATAACGCGAGATAGTCGGTATCCTAAACGTTCGGCACGAATAAAAATAACAGCAAGGGGCCCGGACCATGTCAGGTAATTTCATCGGAATTCTGGGTATCGCTGTCATTCTCGGCATTGCTTATCTCCTGAGTACCAATCGCCAAGCCATAAAACTTCGAGTCGTCGGTGCGGCCTTTGGCCTGCAAGCCGTAATTGCGGCATTCGTCATCTACGTGCCATTGGGTCAACGCGTCATTGACACGATGAGCACGGCAGTAATGAACGTGATGGCATATTCCCGAGATGGAATTAGTTTCATATTCGGTGGGCTTGCGACTCTTGACGGTGAAATCGGCCGTGCCAGCTCCAGTGACGTCGTCGCGATTTGGAGTTTCGCGGTTAACGTCTTGCCGGTAATCATTTTCTTCTCCGCATTAATGTCCGTCCTGTATCACATCGGCATAATGCAAATCGTCGTTAAGGCGGTTGGTGGCGCGTTACGTTGGGTCATTGGCACTCGTGCGGTCGAATCTTTGAATGCCGCCGCGAACGTGTTCATCGGTCAGACTGAGGCGCCGCTCGTCGTTCGACCGTATTTGAAATCGCTCACCGAGCCACAGCTATTCGCCGTTATGGTGTCCGGCGTAGCGTCGATTGCCGGAACGGTGCTTCTGGCCTATGTGCAAATGGGTGCAGAACTGAAGTATCTGTTGGCCGCAAGTTTCATGGCAGCGCCAGGTGGCTTGTTGATGGCAAAGATAATTATGCCGGACGACGAGGCTGATGGATCTTCCGACGATAAAGAACTGCTTGAGATGGGTGAGAGCGAGCACGAAAACGTGATACTGGCCGCGGCGGTGGGTTCATCCGACGGTTTGCGTCTCGCCGTTAACATCGGTGCAATGTTGATTGCATTTATGGCTTTGATCGCAATGCTGAATGGCATTCTGGGCGGCGTCGCCGGTTGGGTCGGCATTGAAGGTCTGACCTTACAAAAAATACTTGGATGGGCATTTTCGCCGCTCATGTTCCTCATCAGTGTGCCATGGTCCGAAGCACAAGCAGCGGGTGCATTATTCGGTGAAAAACTAATCGTCAACGAATTCTATGCGTTTAGTCACCTTGGTGAATATCTCGCTGGCATGAGCGAACATACCCGCGCCATCGTGACATTCTCACTGTGCGGTTTTGCTAACCTCTCATCCATTGCAATTTTGTTAGGGGGATTGGGCGTACTTGTCCCAGAGAAAAGACCCTTAATTGCGCGCTTCGGTTTAAGAGCAGTCGCTGCTGGTTCGCTGTCGAACTTGATGAGTGCAGCGCTTGCCGGATTGCTGATTGCCTACTGACGGAAAAGAAAGATGACGAAGCGTTCAATTATCCTTGATTGCGATCCTGGACAGGATGATGCAATTAGTCTTCTTTTGGCTTTCTCGTCCCCGGATGAGCTGGACATTCTGGGTGTAACGGCTGTCGCCGGCAATGTGCCTCTCGCGCTGACAGAACGAAATGCCCGGCTGATGTGCGATATCGCGGCACGTGATGATGTGCCGGTATTTGCGGGTTGTGACCGACCGTTGCATAGAGCGCTGGTAACAGAAGAGCGGATTCACGGTAAGTCAGGCATTGATGGCATTGAAATTGTTCCACCGAAAACCCCGTTGCAGCAGCAGCATGCCGTCGACTTCATTATCGAGACCTTAAGAGCGGCGGCGCCTAATTCGATCACACTCGTGCTGACAGGTCCGTTAACGAATATCGCAACGGCATTTCAGAACGATCCCGAGATTAAAGACAAAGTCGCAGAGATCGTCTTGATGGGCGGCGCAATGCGGGAAGGTGGCAACCACACACCGTCAGCTGAATTTAATATTTTGGTTGATCCGCACGCAGCCGATATCGTTTTTCGGTGCGGCAGACCCATCGTTGCGATTGGCTTGGATATTTCGCATCAGGTTCT
>JABIUH010000505.1 GCA_018701055.1 Woeseia sp.
TTCAATGCATGCCGCTTGAACTCGGGGCTGTATCGCTTGTATTTCTTCTTCGTCATGGAACACCTCCTCGCGCATTATCGCGCACATTTTAAGGTGTCCACCAAACCGGGGCTGGACTACAAGACCTGCCGCTCGAACGGCCGTATTAGAGGTATGATGTAATTCTGCTACATTTTCTGGAGCTGGGTAGCGAGTTTGTTCGTGTGCTAGACGAGAAACACATAGACACAAAAAATATCTCCGACTTTGTCCTCCAAGCACATGATGGACTCTTGGACATCGTAGAAATCAAGCGGCCCGAAAGCGGAATGGAGTTTTGGGCGGAAGCGCTAGATCATGGGAATCACGTCCGATCAAGTCACCTGGTCAAAGCTATTACGCAAGCTGCAAAATACATTTTCGAAGTCGAACGTGAGGAGAATAGTGCGAAGTTCCTTGAGTTGGTCGACGGGGTGAAGATTGTAAAGCCGAAGGCGGTACTCATTTACGTACGGTCACATGGATAGACAATATCTCAAATCGAGGCTTACAGAATTCTGAATTCTAGCTACAGCAACATTACAATCTTGACTTATGACCACATGCTACAAAGAGCAAGGCGGATTATGGGGGAGACTGAGTGAGAATTCGGCTAGATCGCCGTTCTCGCTGGGCAATTTACTTGAACTCACGATCTTAACTGCTCTTGGTTTTAGGCAATCTGGCGCAATTTCGCGAGAGCAGAATTTCAAGGCGTCGGTTTCAAGAAATGTAGAATCTCAACCATGGTGGCAAGAATGAGTCAGGAATTGCAGCTGCGTGATTATCCTATACCCGAAGAGAAAACAATGAAGTTACTGATAAAGCTGATGGCGTTAGTTGGATTGATAATTCCGGGCTCAGCGGTCCTCGCAGAGACGCCCGAGACGTACCAGTTCCCACGAAAGTGCTCAATGACGGATGCCGGTTATTCGGTACCACTTTGTGGCAAACCGATTACGAAAACGCCGGTAGTTGCTTCCGATCCGGGAAGCGATAATCTCAAGGTTTATCCCGAGTACTTTATCCCCGATCAGGAGAAACTCGCTGCCGACGAGATGCGCCTGACCGCCGTCGGTTCCGGCAATCCGCCTGTTCGTCGCGGACAAGCATCCACCAGTTGGCTTGTGGAGTTGGGAAATGGTGATAAATTTATTATCGACGCCGGCGGTGGCACGGTACCGGCATTGTGGAGCCTTCGGGTACCTCTCGCTTTACTCGACAAACTATTCCTGACCCATCTGCACCTCGACCACGCCGGGGGAATATTTAACCTTTGGGACTCGATGGGCTGGGCAAGGAATACGCCGCTGCACGTTTGGGGCGCCTCGGGCTCTACGCCCGAGCTTGGCGTGGCAGCGTTTGTTGAGAACGTCAGGAAAGCCGGTGCATGGCAAACGAGAAGTAAGACGGGCATCATTGCGTCGGGAGGAATGGAGCTGACGGCACACGAGTTCGACTCCGCCAAGTTCAGCCCTGAAAACCCGCGAATGTTGGTATATAGCGAGAATGGCGTGAAAATCTACGCATTCCCGGTCGACCACATACTGATCGGCGCTGTTGGTTATCGGCTTGAGTGGAACGGGTTGTCTGTGGTCTACACGGGCGACAGCATTCCGACCGTATTTGAGTCGGAGCAGGCGCATGGCGTGGATGTATTCATCCACGAATTGTTCATCGACGCTCCGACTTTCGCCGAAAAGAACAACATGCCGTTGATGATTGCAGAGAATGTGATTGATGAGCACACTTCGGCTGAGGAGCTCGGCCGCGTTTTCTCGATCGCGCAGCCAAGACTGGGTGTCGGAACGCACTACTTCACGAACGATTACACAATCGATCCTGCATTCAAGGGAATCCGCAAGAACTACCAAGGACCCGTCGTAATTGCACAGGACCTTATGGTCATCAATGTGACGCCGGAGCAAATTACGACGCGCATGGCGAAGACGGATCTCTTGTCTTGGGCGGCACCTGCGCCGATGAACGGTCCGCCGCCGAAGCCTGACCCGGCACCCACCGAGGGTCGGACACCGGAATGGGTCCAAGCAACCCGATTCACGATGGAATAAGCGGGCAGTCGGCCGCAGCCAATGGTTCGACTATCCGACGATCTTGCACACAGCCATCGGCGGGTTCAACCCATGCAAAGTTGCGTTGCTGATGCTCGACCTGGGGGTGTGCCGACAACACGGACTACCGTCAAATCAGAAATCGTAACTTGCGTCGATAAAGTTCAGATCATTCGACGACGGTGATGAGGCTGGACAGTTTTCCTCGAGTTCGGTTTGGAGTGTCCTGAATTCTGGCATCGCTGACATCTTCCCCCGTGCCGTGTTGTCACGTTCTATGATGACATGAACGAAGGTCCGCTTGTCATCGAGCACGAAGGCCACAAAGCTCAAGCCTTCAATTGGGTTTCTTCTTAACGCGTCCATGAAACTTCGCAGGTTGGTGGTATTCCTGTCGACGAACGATGCCTCAACTTCATATCGAATCCGAACTGCTTTCATCTTTTTCTTCTCCTGCTTATTTTTCGGCGGTCAGCGTGTACTAATCGCTTTCAAAAAGAAATCCGGCAGCAACACTCTTATAGACGACCTCCCCATTGACGATTGTCGTTAGCACCTGTACGTCGCTGACTTCGTCGATTGGGATCTCCATTATATTTCGATCAAGGACAATGAAGTCCGCTGCTTTCCCAACTTCGATCGAGCCAGTTAGATTGGCTGTCTTGCCGGCGGTCGCACCATTGATGGTGACGACTCGTATCGCAGTTTCAAGCGGGATTGCTTGTTCAGGCCACTGACTTCCAGGAATTTCCCCCCAAGGGTGTTGGCGTGTCACCATGGCCTCGATTCCAGGCCACGGATTTGCGTCGGGCACAACGGCAGGCCAATCAGACCCGTAAAATACAAGCGCACCAGCGTCATGCAACGATCTCATCGGCCACATGCGAATCGCGCGATCTGTGCCGAGGACAGCTGCACGCGCCGCATCTGAAGCATGCGGGTGCCAGAGGATTGGGCACATTTCCGCAGCGACATTCAGTTGCCGAAAACGCGGTAAATCATCCTTGTGAATGAACTGAGCGTGAGATAACTCATGCACCTGATTCGAGTTTCCGTTCTGCTCCCGGGCATATGCGAATGCGTCTAACGCTGCCCGTGCCGCCCTGTCACCGGTTGCGTGGATCTTCACGGTGAGGCCCTGCGCATCAAGATATGCGACGTCTTCATTCAGCTCTGTCTGCTCGAACATCATGTCACCACGATGGTCGCTACCGAATGCTTCGTTGGGTGCGTAAGGGTCAAGCATTGCAGACGTGCGGGTCATTGGGACTCCGTCGAGCATGATTTTGGCAAAGCTCGTGTCGACTAAAACCGATGCGAATTTTTGGCGATTGGCAATGCTGCCGAGCTCTTCCTCATGAGATGGGGACCAACTACTTTTCCAGGCGAGGCTGGTGGCGACACGCGACTTTAGCTGACCGTTCCGGGCTAATTCATCGTAGGCGCGCAGCACCGAACCTGTGACCATTGCGTCCTTGAACGAGGTGATACCGAAACCAACAAATTGATCAATGGCAGAACCCACTGCTTCGGCATATTGTCGTTCGGAGTAGGGTGGCAGCTGTGTCTGCGCCTCGTATGCCGCGTTGTCCAGCAGCAAGCCGGTTGCTTCGCCGGTCACGGAATCGCGCAATATGTGGCCACCGATCGGGTTCGGAGTTTCGTCCGTAATTCCCAGCGACTCAAGCGCTGCACTGTTTACCCAGGCATTGTGGACTGACCAGTCCATGAGGAATACAGGATTGTCGGGAGACACCGCATCGAGCAATTCCTTGTTCATCGAATTGTCAGACTCGAGTAAGGAACTTGCCCACTGCCCGCCGCGAATCCATTCGCCGGGCTCGACGTTCTTGGAACAGTTTGCGACAACTCCAACGATTTCGTCCAACGTTAGCGTCGATGGAAATCCGCACTCGAAGAGTTCCTTGATACCACCGTCCGAGGGATGGATGTGCATATCGTGAATGCCTGGCATCAAAAACTGGCCCTGCAAATCGACGATCTTCGTGTTCGTACCCTGATGTCTGCGCGTCTCTTCATCAGTACCGACGGCGACGATACGACCGTTGCGAATGGCTAACGATTCCGCCCAGCCGTTGCCGGCATCAACCGTATAGATTCGCGCATTCCTGTAGATTGCATCAGCATCAGCGTCAGGAGTTGCCGGTCCGTTGCAAGCGCCCATAGGTAACACAAACAACAGCGTGAAGAACAAATGGCGTCGTCGTGTGATCTTGGTCGGAGTCATAAATGATGTCCCTGCACTCTAAGAATTCTGGAAATACTAGCGATTCGCTGCGGCCAGGGCGAGAAATTAGTTATGGAGCTTGGAGTCCAGCAACAACGTAGCGCGCAATACTGAGGCTCGCCGTAAGGCCAGGCGTTTCAATGCCGTACAGATTGATCAAGCCGGGAACGCCATGTTGTACGGGCCCTTGTATCATCCAATCACCTATCACAGCACACCTGGGTCCCCAGGATCGCGGCCGGATACCGGCAAAAGATGGGCCGAGCCTCGACTCGTCGAGGTCAGGCCAATATCGGCGAATCGAATTTGCTATTCGTGGCATGACTGACGCGTCGAAACTGTAGTCGATCTCGTCAACCCAATGCAGGTCTGGTCCGAACTTGCCCTGGCCCTGATAATCAGGAGTAAAAGAAGCGCCGCCGGCCACTTCCAGGGGCACAATGACACGCGCGAACGGTATTTTTCCGCTTAGGTTAATGAAATGTCCTTTAGCTAAGTGGATCTTGGGAATTCGGTTTGCCGGAAACCCAGTGATTGATTGGGCTAGCGCAGTCGCACCGAGGCCAGCGGCATTAATTAAATAGGAGCACGACATTTGCATTGTGTCGCCGTCTGCGTCTTGTACAGACACCTGAGCAATTCCCTTTTTGCATTTTGCAGATGTGACATTCGTGTTTGTCGCAAAAATGGCGCCCGCGTTTTCGGCATCGCCGTGCAGTGCCAATAGGAATGCATGGCTATCGAATACAGCCGTAGACGGCGACAACAAAGCCGCGTAGCAGTCGATGCTCGGCTCCAATTCGCGAACTTGCGCAGGCGTTAGTAGCGACAGATCGTCTACGCCGCATTCAGGAGCGCGCTTGAGCAAATTTTCAAGGGCGTTTAGATCGGCAGCGTCGAAGCCGAGAACAAGTTTGCCGCACTTTGAAACCGCCACACCTTTTTCCACGCAGTATTCAACCATTGCGTGCGCACCGGGTTGGCATAAGCGGCCGCGCAATGAGTCTGCCGGATAAAGAAAGCCAGCGTGAATGACCTCGTTATTCCGAGAGCTGGTTTCACTACCGACAGTGCTATTTCGTTCGAGGACGATAACCTCTCGGCCTTTGAGAGCGAGCTCGCGGGCAACAGCAAGGCCGACGGCTCCTGCGCCAACAACAACACATTCGACGTGCTCACTCATTGTCTGGGGGTGCTAAACATCAAGCTATTTCGACATGCAGTAGTCGCGAGCGACTGCCTGTGTAAGTATATTGATGGTAATTCTGAACACGCGGAAGAAAAAAATGCAAGGCAACATGCGCACTCTTACGGCCGAAGATGGCGGCGAATTCGACATCTATCTGTCGCTTCCCGCAGCTGACACTGCACCCGGACTTGTCCTCATGCAATACATCTGTGGAGTAAACAAAGTAATGCGCGATCTTGCCGACGACTTCGCGGACCAGGGATACGCTGTTGCCGTTCCTGATCTGTTCTGGCGTCAGGAGCCAGGCGTCCAGCTCAACAATAATCCGGCGAATCCGGATCCAGATGAGCACGCCCGGGCTCTGGAGTTAAATCAGGGGTTCGATGATGCGTTGGCTGTTTCGGACCTGCAGCGGACAATCGATTTCCTGCGTTCATATGAAGCAACGAACGGGCGGGTCGGCGCGCTGGGTTACTGTCTCGGCGGTCGTACGGCTTTTCTTGTCGCAGCGCGCACAGACGCCGATTGTTCGATCGGCTACTACGGCGTCAATATTGACAAA
>JABIUH010000193.1 GCA_018701055.1 Woeseia sp.
CTCTTTATGTTCTTATGGAGGCAAGACGCGATGACTATGCTGCCGCAGGCGAGCGGAATTCTGAGTGACCTGGCACATTGTAAACCCGCATGCACATTTGACCCCGTATCGGCGGCTATTCTTCGTGTATGTGATTGAGGTCCGCTATTATGGTGGATCTATATTGGAATTCGATTCACAGTTGATAGAACTTCAATGCACGTCTACGTAAGGCGCGGAACACCATTGCCGATGACCGCAAGTGGCCTTTGAAATCAGTGACTTCCCGGAAAATCGTAGGTCTGCTTTAACCGCGGGAAGCGGACATTGGGGTAAACTGGGCGAATTAATCCGCTAATGACCACAAAGCGGACGAAGATGGAGCGTCGATAGGACCTGCCAAATGGCCCGAATTATTCGATATCTTAATTGGAGATTGAAATGACAGACCACGATACGTACGCAATATTCGTTGTCGCAGCTTTAGAGTTTCTCCCGATATGAAGAAATATTCCAAAGCCGATGAGCCCCATGCTGGCGATCAAGTGGAATCGAAAGATATTGGAGAATCTGCCACATATCGATCATCTTCAGCCAGCGAAAATGCTCGTACGCTTACCCGCCGCACAGCCATCGCGCGTGCAGCCCAGATTGGCGGAATCGCAATTCTGGGTAATGTGTCAGACGCTACGGCTCAAACACATTCCGAAGTGCTACCGCTGGTGGACAAGTTGACTGATACGAGCAAGACGCTGGGTACTCCCGGCACAGTGCTTGGATCGCGTTCGTCGCACGCTAAAGTACGCCGTTTCCTGAGATCAGGAAGACCTTGGACATCAGGTACGCCTCATGAAGAACTTCTGGGAACACTGACTCCGGCCGATTTGCATTTCGAGCGGCACCACGCCGGTGTTCCTCAAATTGATCCGAGTGAATACGCATTGTTAATTCACGGCATGGTAGAGCGGCCAACGGTTTTCTCGTTAAGCGATTTACAGAGACACCAGTCGGTGACGGCGGTTCATTTTCTCGAATGTTCAGGTCACTACCCGGGTAACCCACCGGCGGAGACTCGGCCATCTAGAATTGCACCTCTGTTGAGCAACAGTGAGTGGACTGGTGTTCCCTTGCGGACATTGCTTGAGGAGGTGGGCATGCATGCCGATGCACGGTGGCTGCTGGCCGAAGGTCAGGACGGTTCAAAGTTGACGCGCAGCATCCCGATCGAAAAGGCGTGGGATGACGCGATGATCGCATATGGGCAAAATGGCGAATCGTTGCGGCCGGAACAGGGTTATCCAGCGCGGTTGTTTAACCCCGGATGGGAAGGAAACACCTGCGTAAAATGGCTCCGCCGAATCGAGGTGACTGATAGGCCAGTAATGTCTCGAGAGGAAACGTCACGCTATACCGATGCCACCGGAAGCGGCGAATTCCGCCAATTTTCGTTCGTAATGCACGCGCGATCTCTTATTACTCATCCAGGCTACCCGGAAAAAATTAAACCAGGATTCGTGGACATACAGGGCATCGCCTGGAGCGGTCGCGGCAGAATATCGAAGGTTGAAGTAACGATCGACGACGGCAGAACCTGGCAGGTCGCTCAGCTACAGATGCCTGTTCTCTCGAAGGCCTTCACCCGCTTTCAGCTTCCCTGGCAATGGGATGGCACGCCGACCACTATATGGAGCAGAGCGACTGACGAGACGGGTTACGTTCAGCCCACCATGACCGAGTTCAAACGGTCTCGAGGTGCAATGGGCTACCATGAAAACTTCACCATTGGCTGGACGATAAAGCCAGATGGCAACGTCGTCTTTAGAGTGCAGGACTGGGACGCGGCATGATGGTTCGCAAATCAAGAATTGTTTCAATTCATGCAGGCGCCATGTTTCTGCTGTTGGCTGGCTGCGTGGTTTCTCCTGCAACAAGCGATGCGCCGGTCGTGCCGGAAGATAGAGTTGTAGTAAAGATCGATAACGGACCTTACATTGGTGTCAGTCGAGAATCGATAGACGCGCTGGATGCTTTCCGGTCGGGGGCAACCACGAGCATGCAACACTACCGGTTGGGCCGCCCGGCTCACGATACGGAAATCACTGCCTGGGATGTCGATATCATGCCGGATGGACATGGACTGCCCCTAGGCTCGGGCACGGTTGCGGCGGGAGCGATGGTTTATGCTCAGCAATGTGCGGCCTGTCACGGCAAATCAGGGGAGGGAGTCTCGCCCTACCTTGCGCTGTCAGCAAGGGAATCCTCGGACAGGACGGTCGGTAGCTACTGGCCTTATGCAACAACCGTATTCGATTACGTTCTCCAGACAATGCCATTCGAAGCACCCGGCTCATTAACTAACGATGAGGCGTATGCACTGACTGCGCTGTTACTTTATATGAATGACATTATTCTGGCAGCTGACGTGATGGATGCGACAAGTTTGCCGAGAGTAGTGATGCCTAACGCCAACGGTTTCATTCCTGACGACCGGGAAAACTCAAATACGACTCATTAATGGACAGTAGGGAATGATCGCACTTTATGGGTCTGCTCTATCTCGACTGAGAAAATCACAATGCCGCCGCGACGGCGGGAAAATATGAGGTCGAACCGAATAAATCAAAAAATCTGTTCGACTCCTTTGTCCGGCTCGGTCGAAACCGGCGAGATATTGAGAGAAAGAAGCGAATTGCGAATTACTCATACTTGGCAGAGGCGAGGAGAGACCTGGCAGATTATTGACGGAATGTCGGCTCAGCCTCCACCACATTAACGTCCAATGGGATTCATGGACGTCCTAGAGCCCGCTTAATGCGGGCTTTTTCTTTCTATAAAACATTAATTTATCTATCCTATTACTATCAGAGCTGTCCAACAGCTTCCGCAGATACTGCTTTTACGGAACATTGATAGAAACTAAGGACATGGTTAGGCCTTGTCTCCCCAGCGCAATTCCGTAGTTCAACGTCTAAGCTGTTCCAAACGCCGGCCAATACATTGCCAGCAGATAACCAACCAGGACAGTGATTATCAGCGCCAGTAGAGTGGCCCAGAAGCCCTTGACCAGCATGGTTTTGAGGTTGATACCGTAGCCCGCCGCAATCGCTGGTCCGCCGGCTGACGTGGGTAACATAAAACCGCAGTTACCTACTGCGGCGACAATATAGACGAATGGCAATGGATTGATGTCAAGGCTCTGAAACGTACTAATTGTGATTGGTACGACAACGGCGATCGCTGCCGTGTTACTGGTAATCTGTGTCATGACGATCGTCAGAGTCGCAAAGACGATCACGGCGACCAGCCCGCCCTGGCTCGCATAGGGAATCAGCATATCCGCAATGTAAGCAGCCGTTCCGGTCTCGCTGAGTATGCGACCCAAAGCCGTGCCGCCTGCGAAAAGATAGAACAACCCCCACATCATCTTGCCCTGAGCATATTCCCAGGTCATCAGGCTCTCACCTTTTGGGCGAACCAGAAAACAGAGGAGCGCACAGGTAAGGAATGCATATGCCGGCCTAAATCCGGGGACGATATCAGCGTACAAAGGACGCGAAAATGCGAGCAACGCCGCGATGACGAAGAGCACTAAAGACCACTTCTCCTGGATGCTCATAGCGCCAAGCGCCCTGAACTCCCCGACAAAATACTCCCGTGCCCCTTTTATCTCGGTAATTTCCGGCTTGAATGCGAATCGAACGTAGATGAATATCACGACCATCACGGCGATGCTGAGAGGCAATAATCTAGTGAACCATGTCGTGAATGCGAATTCCTGACCGGTAACGGTTTCCTGAATGAACTCAATCGTCAGCAAATTGGGTGCGCCGCCCAGCGGCGTTGTTGCGCCGCCCGCACTAGTACCCCAGGCGACTGCGATAACAAGTGCAGTGCCGAGGTTACTGTTCCAAAGATCCTCGATGCCGATGAAACGAAGCATGGCGACAACGATCGGGATCATCGTGGCCGCGACGATCGTATTGGGCAGAAACGCGCTCAAGATCATGCCAATCGCGAACCAGGCAAGAATCTGTCGAGTTGTGTTGGTACCAATACCAATCAGCGACGCGAGAGCAATGCGCCGATCCAGGCCCCACCGCGCCCACGCCGTAGTCAAGATATTCGCGGAGAGAAGCAGAATGATCAGCTCGGTCGCATAAGCCGGCAGGATTCGAGCGACCGGCACAAAGTCGAATATCGAAACCACTGCCAGTGGAAGAAAACCGGTTACGGCCAGATGTACCGGACGCGTAATCCACCACCACGACATCCACAACAGCAACCCGATACTGCAGCGAACCTCGTAATTCATGGACTCAATCGGAAGGATCAACAGAAGCAAAAATATGATCGGACCAGCAAGAATATGGTGGATGGTTCGCGGTGGCTTATCGCTCGAACCGGATTCTGAACTCACGTGATTATCCCCTCATGCACGCAATTGTTGTTGTTCTTTGGCCGCTACTTCGCGGGTTCGTGGCACCGTATGAAGAGTTTTATTTCGCGACATCTCGAAAAACATAATCGAGCGCAGGATATTAGAATACCTTCACTACAGGATCGATCGCGAACTTCAACGTATTGATCATGCGTAGATATAGAATCAAAGCCTATCAAAAATACACATCGCCTATTAGGGGACTTGTGAAATTCTCCATCAATCAACCAGTTTACGTTAATAGGGGTTTCAGGTTCGATACCGGCCGCCTTCACCAGAATAACCGGATCAAAATGTCCGCTTTTGGCCGAGGCTGTGTGGAAAGAGCATCATATTTGTTCAAAGTGCCGGTTTCTCAAAAGGCACTGTGTTTTTGTTGCGCTGAGCGAGATCGTCGTAGCACTACTTAAATTGTTTGTGTCTATTCCGCCAAAATAGTTCTTCGCGTCAATATGATCTGACGCGCCGTCAAACACAAAACGACCCGCTTCAGGCCGCCTGCAACTGTTCAAATAACCGCACACATATATCTTCAATAACGTCGCCGGCAGATAGCCTGGCCGACCGGTAGCACTTGGCTCAGCACGATCAAAACCAAGCTGCTTCAGATCAAGGTCGTCAATAAATGTATCGACTACGCGAACCGCATTGTCTTGTGCAATGTAATCGTCAAGACTTTCAGTGAACAACGTACTCTGGATTCGGTTCTCGCCTTCGATAAAACGCTTCATGTTGCTTGACCTGAGACGTTTATATGATAACGAATGTCACGTTTTCACACAGCCTCGGCCGAAACCAGCCACTCAATTACGCCGACCTCTCGCTATCTGAACGGCCGCTTTTTCGGAAACCGGCCATTTGCCGACCGTCAGGAATTATTCCGTATATTAGGTGGGTCATTTCGAGCGATCGCGCCCCGCTAGTCAAGGTTAAAAGGTCGGTCCCATCGGGATGATCTTTAATCGCACAATCTCAGTATCATTGGATTGCCGCTGCGATAAAGCTAGACTGACACCACGTCATTTGAATAACCTGTGAGGGTCGCCGTGATCCGGAAATCGTATGTAGTATTGGCTGGGCTATTGGGGATTCTGTCCGCATCCTGCACCTCTGATGGAGATGGCGGAAGGGATCGGGAAAGTGCCGATCTAATTCTGAACAACGCGAAAATTTTCACATCAAATCGGGAACAACCCTGGGCCGAAGCAGTTGCCATCAAAGGCGATCGATTCATTTACGTCGGTGATTCTGCTGGTGCGCAAATATTTCGATCTGACCACACGCAATTTATTGATCTTGATGGGCGACTGGTCATTCCGGGCCTTGTCGATTCGCACGCTCATCCTGGTTACATCGACGTAGAGCAATACGGCGAAATTTCTGCAACAAATGAAGCTGAGCTGCTGGCTGCGGTAAAGGACTTTGCAGAAGCAAACCCAGGTGACGGATGGTTACGACTGTGCTGTTGGCCGATCGACTTGTATGTTGAGGGTAATCGTGGCCCGCTCAAAGAGACTTTGGATTTGGCCGTGTTGGACCGCCCATTGTGGTTCGTCAGTGAATGGTGGCATAGCGGCTGGCTCAACTCGAAAGCACTGGAAGAGTTGGGCGTTGGCCAGAATACGCCGGACCCCAAGCCCGGTGTTGCGGCCTTTGTTCGTGCGGCAAACGGTGAACCGACAGGTTGGGTGAAAGAGGGTGGAGGATGGCAATTCTTCGCCGAACATTTCCCTATCGATGACCCCGAACACAGCCAATCCCATGAAGAAAATATGGTGGCCGGCTTGCAGCTTCTAAGTGAGTCTGGCGTCACCACGCTCTACGATGCCGGAAATTTTGGTTTTGAGGATCTGGTTTACGGGTTCATGGCGGGACTGGAGGCGGAAGGACGTCTTCCTGTTCGATACGAAGGGACTTACCAGGTATTCACACCCGAACGGCGACATTCGGCAGTCTCCGAAATCAAACGATACCGCAGAGAGTACGGGGGCGATCGGCTGCAATTCAACACCGTTAAGCTCTTCATGGACGGCATCTATCAGAATCGCACGAGCGCTTTGCTTGAGGCATACGTGGATGATCCGTCTTACGTCGGCGAAACGATTTTATCGGTTGAGGAGCTTCGTGACTTTCTGTTGGAACTCAGCGAGGATCGACTCGATATACATATCCATGCAGAAGGCGATCTAGCCGTAAAGCGGGTGCTGGATGCGGTTGAAAGTGCGCAGGACATTGCCAATGATGGCCTTTATACCAGGGTCACTATCTCCCACTTGGGCCTCATTGACCCGACTGATTTGCTGCGCATCTCAGAACTGGGTGTCATTGCCAATTTTACGCCGTGGTGGTTTACCACAGATGAGCATGACTCTGTGATAGTTTCTCTTGGGGACGCTCGATTCGGAAGAATGTTTAACCCGAAACCGCTTTTTGATTTGGGCGTTGTCGTGACCCTTTCAAGCGATGAGTGGTGGGGCGGTGAGCGACTTCCAACCTACCTCAATCCTTATTTCGGGATGCAGATAGGGCATACGCGACAATTTCCAAATGAGTGGCGCGAAGGGGAAGAGCAGGCCAGGCCGCCCACAGACGGTCAATTGAGCATCGAACAGCTGATTATGGGGTATACGCAAAACGGCGCATACCAAATGCGGTTGGAAGGCGAGATTGGTTCAATTGAAAAGGGAAAGCTTGCGGATCTGGTCTTACTTGACGACAACTTGTTTGATATTGATAGCGACAGGATTTGGAAAACCAAGCCTGCGGCTGTTTTGATGGAAGGGAAAGTCATTCGGGGGGCGTGGCCCGAGGAGATTCAACAGTAGTCATGAAGAAAAGTGACACTGGCAAATGGATCGCTACAGTGCTGTCGGGATCTTGCCCTTAGTCGCTAGTCCAAACTGACCAACCTTCCAGGCGGACAGATTGCACGGATTCACGTGGGCGGAAGAACTGTTTGCTACATTCGGTCAGTCCCTATACAAAGTAGAGGTGGGGCGCGACTTGATAGCGGCCCGCCAGCCGATGTGGCTGCCTAAATTCACTAGGAGTGCATTATGCGTGTTTTCCTAATCGCAATTATTTCGTCGTTAGCGACACCGTTGTTTGCCTACGATGGAATTGTCGAACCACAAACCTTTACGATCGCTGAACTCGAGCTGATCAACGGCAAGACGATTTCACCGGTCTCGGTCGTGTACCAAACTTACGGCACACTCGATCCCGACGGACGCAATGGCATTCTGATTTTGCACGGCATGGGTGGCACTGCGCATGCCGCGGGTCGATATACGCCGGACGGTTCACGGGGCTATTGGGACGAACTCATCGGCCCCGGAAAACCATTTGATACAGACAAGTACTTTGTCATTAGTCCGCAAGCGTTAGCCGGCGGGCATCGCGACAACAAGCCTGGCTCGGGCACGACCGGTCCACATTCGGTAGACCCGAAAACGGGGCAACCATACGGCGTGCGTTTTCCGGTGTTCACCATTCGTGACATGGTGGTGGCGCACAAAAAACTACTCGACCACCTTGGCGTTCGGCACCTTGTCGTTGTGTCGGGTATATCAATGGGTGGTTACCAGGCGTTAGAACTCATTACGACTTACCCGAAGCTCGCCGACGGCGCGATTCCGGTTGTCGCCAGAGGGAGATCACCCGCGCAGCATATGGCTAATCATCTCGTTCGTCGAACAGCGATCATGAACGATCCGGACTGGCAGGATGGCGACTACTACGGCACAGATCAGTATCCGTCAGATGGCATGGCAATCGCGGCGCTAACGTCAACGGCGAGCTACAACGGATCCGCTCTATGGTACGAGAACAATATTCTCGAATACGATGTTAACCGCTCACCCTATGATAACTTCGGCAACAATTTTGAGATGGAGGAGCAGCTCCTCGATAGCGCGCTGACGCGTTCAGAAACGAATATTGATGCGAACTGTTATCTCTACCAGTCGCGTGCATTGACCACCCAAAATTTGGGCTATGATAGAGGGCACGCGAGCACCTGGCGCGAGGCACTCGCAAACGGTTTGAGGTTATCTGTGGCAAGCGTGCTGATGATGCCCTCGCGTACTGATGGTTCTGTCCAACCGCGATTCGCGGCCGAAATTGTCGATATTCTGCAGACACTCGGTAAGCCCGCTAAGCTCCATGTAATCGATTCGGAACGTGGCCACAGCGGTTCTCGAGATTTTTATCAGATGATCCCGGTCATGACCGAATTCATTTCCGGGTTACCGGGCGCCAAACAATAACAAGTCACGGGGATCCCAATGGGTAACAAATTTAGTTTCGGCACGACAATGTTCGGTTGGATGTTGTTGTTTGCAGCTACCGCTCACGCGCAGGTACCGGTCGAGAGTTATCCCGGCGAAGAGTGGGATGTCGCCGAATACCCAGAGGCACTGGGCTGGTCCTCGGTAAAACTTCAGGACGCTCGAGATTATGCGGCGACCGTTAACACGGCAGCGGTAATCATCATCGACGATGGCATCATTGTGGATCAATGGGGTGAGACCGAGCGCAAGTTCAACGTGCACTCAGTGAGGAAGAGTCTGCTCTCGGCAATGATCGGTATCTACGAGGGTAAGGGTGAGCTTGATATCAACCAGACACTTGAAGATCTTGGCATCGACGATCGGCTCGGCCTGACGGATGACGAACGGCAGGCGCGCGTGGTCGACCTGCTCGGTTCACGGTCGGGAATTTATCACCCCGCCAATCTTGTCGCGGAGGATGCGTCGAGTCGATGGCCGGAGCGCGGTAGCCATTCGCCGGGGACTCATTGGTTCTACAGCAACTGGGACTTCAATGCGGCCGGCGCCATCTTCGAACAAGAGACAGGTCGAGGCATATTTGATGCCTTTGACGAGTTAATCGCAAAACCGACCGGCATGCAGGATTTTCAGCCACGCGATGGCATATATGAGCCACGGAGTGGTTTTGGCGGCGCGCAGGGCAGGTCAGTGTCGAACTTTCCCGCTTATGTATTTCGCCTGAGCGCCAGAGATATGGCGCGCTTCGGTGTCCTGTATTTGCGTAACGGTCGCTGGCAGGATCGTCAATTGGTTCCCGAAGACTGGGTGAAACGTACTACGACGACGGAGAGATCAGTCGGCCAATTTGGTGGCTATGAATTTTTTTGGTGGATCGCCATGGATGGCCGCTTATATCCGGACGTCGATGTCGGTGAGGGCGCGTATGCTGCACATGGTGCCGGCGGCCACTACATAACGATCATGCCGGAATATGATCTTGTCGTGATCCATCGGGTGAATACGAATGATCGTACTTTGCCGGTTGGCGGCATTGACGAGGGAACTCGCATTCCTGTTGAGCAATATGGAAAATTACTCGGCCTCATTCTTGAGGCCCGAGAATGAATGCCACTAATAGCATCGGCACGGAGACTTATAAATGACACATGATTTGATAACCAGCCGGCCAGGTCGGCGATCCGTCCGGATGTTGTTCGCCATTGCGGCATTGTGGATGACGCTGATCGTGAACGCTGACGATGTTGTGGTCGAACAAAATGTCATGGTGCCGATGCGCGACGGTACGTTGTTAGCGACCGATGTTTATCATCCTGCGGTTGACGGCAAAGTTATCGGCGAGCGCCTACCTTTGTTACTGACACGAACGCCATACAGCAAATCCCGCGAAAGTTCGGTGGCGACGGCGATGCACTTAGCGAAGCATGGTTATGTTGCGGTGGTTCAGGATATGCGCGGTGTTTATGAATCGCAGGGTGTCTTTTCGAAATATTCTGTCATCGAGCCGGAAGACGGCTATGACACAGTCGAATGGTTGGCTAAGCAGGATTGGTCGGACGGAC
>JABIUH010000480.1 GCA_018701055.1 Woeseia sp.
ACCAGTCCGTCCGGTAATGCGGCATATACAACGCCTGCGAGTGCAATTCCGTTGGACGATACATTCCTGGATACTCGTGTTGCGATTTCTGCGAGCTGGGAACAACCGCTTGGCCGCCTGTACAAAATCAATGTTGGGGCGAGTGCCTCCGATGAGTATGACTACTTTCACCTGGGTGCTAACGCGAAAATTTCCCGGGATTTTGATCGTCGTAACACTACAGTATCCGCGGGTTTTGCCTTTTCATTAGATACGATCGATCCAGTTGGCGGCGCGCCCACTCCGTTGACACGAATGCTGAATGTAGGTGATATCAATAATCGTATAGGCGAACAAGACAAAGATATCGTAGATTTGGTTATCGGAGTTACGCAGGTAGTAAGAAGAAATTTTGTCGTGCAAGCTAACTATTCCTACAGCGATTCGTCCGGATACCTGAATGATCCGTACAAATTTCTAAGTGTCGTTGACGGCAGCACTGGCGATACCGTCACCCGAACACCCGGTCCGGGCGTAATCGGCCCATCGCACGAATTCGCTTTCGAAAGCAGGCCTGATGAAAGGGTTAAACACAGTTTCTATGGCCAGGCGAAGTACTACATGGGCGGAAAGATCCTGGACGCTTCTTATCGGTACATGACGGATGATTGGGACATTGATTCGCATACTGTTGATGCGCGTTACCGGTGGCCGCTTGGTGATACGCGGTATCTCGAGCCGCATTTTCGCTTCTACACTCAATCGGCAGCGGAGTTTTATCAGGTGGGCGTGATCGACGGTGTTCCTTTGCCGCAGTATGCGTCGAGTGATTACCGACTTGGCGAGTTTGATGCGATCACCGCGGGCGTCAAATACGGGTGGAAATTGGACAATGGTCACGAAATGAGTGCTCGTCTGGAGTTCTACCAGCAACGTGGCAGTATTCCAGGAAATCGATTAATCGGTAATCAGACCGGAACTGTTCAGCATCCAGATCTTGACGCGATCATCTTTCAATTCAGTTACAAATTTTGACTCGAACTTAAATGCCCGCGGTGGTCTCCAAAAGGCCGGCTAGCAAGAATTACGGACGAACGCCTAGTTGCTGATCGGGAGAACCTGCGGCACAGGCAGCACATACCAAATCACGGCGAGGAAATGGCAGGCAGCTCCTGAGCACGAATAAGTGCCAGATTACGTGATGGAAGTACATTCGCGTCGCGGCATAAAAGACTGCGCCCACTGAGTAGCAGAGGCCGCCCGCGACCAACCAGGTCATGCCGTTTGCACCAATCGCGTCCGTCAATTGGGGGGCCACGAGCACCATAAGCCAGCCCATGAGGAGATAACTCGCGAGGGACAATCGGGGATACCGATGCCCATACCAAAGCTTGCTCAGGATTCCGGTCGCTGCCAATGCCCACATGGTCCCGAACAGCCACCAGCCGGTGTCGGTTCGCATCGAAACGAGCAGGAAAGGGGTGGCGGTACCAGCAATTAGAAGGTAGATCGCGCAGTGATCGAGCAGCTTGAGCAGATGTTTATTCGGTGATGAGTGGAAGCCATGGTACAAGGTCGAGGATAGGAACAAAGCGATCAGACTAGCGCCGTAAACGCTGCTGGCGACGATCCGCCACGAATCCGACGCGTCAATCGATGTGTTGAGCATCCATAAAAGGCCGGCAATACTCAGGAGCAGGCCGATGCCATGGCTGACCGCGTTGGCAATTTCCTCAATTAGATTGTGTTGGGATAGAGTGCTTTGAATGGCTGTTAATCCAGCGGCGTATTTGAATCTGCAACAAGCGAGACCGACGACGTGAGCACCCAACAGCCTACTCTGCAGTCGAGAATAAGGACACCCATCAGATCAATTCTTTATGGGTTCGCATTGTGTGTGTCCCTGTTTTCCACTGAGCATCCCGACATTTGAAACCTTCTTACTAGGTCGCTATTCTTACTCATCTGATTGGACACCGGTCAAACCGGTATCCATCTTTCGTTGAGGGGCACTGCAGCGGATTCTCATTCCGTCACGCTCAACGATAGGTACATTGATTGAAGGGTGCTTCTATTCGTGGAGGTGCTGACAATGTCCGAAAATTCTGATGTTGTTTCCGTAGGTCGTGTTGTGGGGTTGTGGCGATACCCTGTTAAATCAATGGGCGCTGAGGCGCCAAGTGAAGCCGAAATATCCTGGCATGGGTTGCAGGGTGATCGCCGCTGGGCGTTCATACGGAATGATGCGGCGCGAAGTGCATTTCCATGGTTTACGCTTAGACAACGCAGCGACATGAGTCAGTATGTTCCGTCATTCGCTGACCCCAATAAACCGGACACTTCAAAAACGTTGGTGAAGACTCCATCGGGTGAGATCTTCTACGTAGACGATCAATCGCTTGGCCTGGATCTCTGCGCGGATGGTGCGCGGGTGATTAAACAAGACCGCGGTGTCTTTGACACTTTCCCTCTTTCTTTAATTACCACTCAGACGATTGCTAGGCTGGGTGACATGGTCGGCGATGAGCTCGATGTTCTACGGTTTAGGCCAAACATCCTGGTGGAAGCTGACGAGGATACGCCGTTCTTGGAAGATAGCTGGGTAGGGCATGTCTTAACGATCGGTGACATGCGCATGCGTGTTGACGAACGCGATGGCCGTTGCGTTGTAATATCAATTGATCCCGTAACGGCGGAGCGCAACACGGAAGTTTTTCGGACTGTAACGGATGAACGTCAACGGTGCTTAGGTGTGTATGGATCAATCGTTGATCCAGGTCGAATTGCTGTAGACGACAAGGTGAGACTCGAATCACCGGAATGAATTGGGGCAATTAATCTCTCGATTTGAGTACCGGCAACCAAAGATCACCGGTACTCAAGATAGCCTGTGGTTACAAAGCCGTGGTGCGTTTGCGATCTTAGTCGCTATTGGCAAAGCAATAAAACAAACCATCGCCACCGGAGCTAATCAGCGCGGCCTGGCTGCATCCGCGAGAGTCGTGGGCTGAGTTCCACGCGGCATAGTCATGATGACCGACCCTTGCCTTGCCATCGTCACTGCTGCTGGTCCAGTTGCTACAAGTCATGTCGTCGTTGCCAGAATAGGTGGTTCCATCGGCCTGCGTGCCAGTGAGGATGTCATGTCGATTCGGCGCGTTACCACTGCCGGGTATGGATCGACCACGTTGGTCGACCACGGTGAAAGCGCTAATCCGATTCATGACGGTGTGTAGTTCGTCAACGTCGGCGGCAATTCGGTTGCCGTTGGCGTTGAACCATGGGCCGGATCCAATTCTGTCCCGAGCGTCTACGGCACCTTTGCCCTGAGTGCTGAGATAGGCACGCCAGGTGAGGTCGCCTTGATCAGTACTTTCCGCCAGGTTTTGGCAAATGGCATCGGCACCTTCAAGCCCGCCCAGGTCCGCGCCATTTCCAGAGCCCTCGCTGGTCAGGAAAAATGTCATTGGCTCCATTTGAGTCTGAGCCAGACCCGCGGCTAACAGACCGCAAAGAGCTAGGCCTGAAGCAACAATCTTTCTATTTTTTGCATTGTTGAAATCCTCTGGTGAGCGTGTTGTTGGATGCTACACATATTACAACGTAAATTGGTCGCGTATCGAACTTGCTGGTTTCTCATAGGAATTGCAGAGGTCTGGTTTCTTGCGCCTAAATTTTATGAAAAGAATTCGAATAAACGTTCCATCACTTC
>JABIUH010000506.1 GCA_018701055.1 Woeseia sp.
ACGACCCTATGTCGTGAAGCACGGGATATGGGTTGGCTGGACGGCGCTGCTTCTTTCATTGGGCGTCGCGGCGCTCTATTTTCCGGGCAGTCCCGCGGCCTTGGTCTGGCCTTACGAATGGATGATCGTATTTGGCTGGATAATTCTTGGCGTGTTGCTGGCGCTATTCGCCAAAAAGTAACGACGGAACGTGTAGCGTTCCGTCGTTACTGAATAACACGCTGTCAGGTATCGCCAGTTCTTCTGGATACGAATCTTTTGAGTACAATTGTCGAAATAATCGCTAATCCTTGAGGATGCGTGTTTTTTGGTTATTGCAGTCGCCATAGATTGTCGCGACACCGTCATCAAACTCCACCTCGATGTTTTCAATTCCGGTCATTTTGACCTCGAGATGTTGTTTGACGTTGTCGACTGTCTCAGCGTCGGTGTCGCGAAGAGCTGCCAGCCGACATCTTTTGCAAAATAAAATTATCCCATGTGGCTGTCCTTTTGGTTTGTTTATCTCGACGAATACTGAAGGTTGTATACTGACGGTTCAGCCGAAAACGACCCAAAAAAACCTTAACAATCGATCTAGTTTTTTATCAGGGAGCACTAAAACCGTGACTCGAAAAATCCTGCTTGCCCTCGTATTTGTTGGCTTTTTGGCAGGTTGTGCCGTCAATCCGGTGACCGGTAAGCGCGAACTAACCTTTGTATCGGAAGCCCAGGAGATACAGCTGGGGACTGAGAATTACGCCTTCATGCAGCAATCCGGTGGTGGCAAGTACGATGTAGATCCACAGCTGGCAGCCTATGTCAGAGATATCGGCAATCAATTAGCGGCGCAGAGTGTTCGGGCGCTTCCGTACGAATTCACGGTTCTCAATTCATCAGTGCCGAATGCCTGGGCGCTGCCGGGTGGAAAAATTGCCATAAACCGGGGGCTATTGACTGAGATGAATAGTGAGGCAGAACTCGCGGCCGTCCTGGGGCACGAAATTGTGCACGCGGCAGCCCGACATTCTGCTCGTCAAATGGAGCGAGGAATTTTTTTACAAGCAGCAGCATTGGGTACGGCGATCATGACCAGCGATAGCGACTACGCGAATCTTGCGATCGGTGGTGCAAACGTGGGTGCGCAACTGATTTCACAGTCCTATGGTCGCCAGGCCGAATCGGAATCCGATCTGTATGGAATGCGCTACATGTCCGCAGCCGGCTATGATTCGCAGGGTGCTGTCGAGTTACAACAAACTTTTTTTCGACTCAGTGAAGGTCGGTCCAGCGATTGGTTGACGGGTCTGTTTTCGAGTCACCCACCATCACAAGATAGAGTGCGGGCAAACATCCAAACTGCTGCCGAATTACCGAAGGGTGGTAAGACCGGCGAAGCCAATTATCGGGCGGCAATGGAGAGAACGATGGATTCCAAACCCGCATATGACGCATACGATGAAGGGCGTAAGGCACTGGCTGAGAAAAATCAGACGGTCGCATTGGCAAAAGCCGAAGAGGCAATCGAATTTTTTCCGGACGAAGCACACTTCTACGGATTGCGAGGTGATGTGCGTTTCATTGCGGAGCGCTACGATATGGCTATAAGCAACTACGATATCGCAATCAGAAGGCGTGGCGACTTCTTTCAGTATTACCTGCAACGCGGGCTTGCGAACGAAAAGTTGGGCAATGATACGAGCGCGCAGGCAGATCTCGAAAAGAGCAATCAACTATTTCCTACGGCGGCAGCGGCCTATTCGCTCGGCAATATCGCAAGCAAACAAGGTAATCGGACGAAAGCGATTGAATACTACACCGCGGTCGCCAATTCTCGCGGCGATATTGCCGTAGCGGCACAGGAAAAACTCGTCCGATTAGATCTTGCGAATAACCCAGCCAAATACATTCAATTTGGATGTTTTCCAGATAACAATGCCAACTTAATCGTTGCCATTGCGAACGCGACTTCCGTGCCGATTCGGGATGTTCAATTCACGGTGCAATACCGTGACAGTTCCGGTGCAACCAGGAATCGTGAAGAACGCGTTCGCGGGACGGTCGAGCCTGGTCAGCGTGTCGATATCACTACGGGTATTGGCCCTTATCTGCAAGGTGCATCCTGTCCAGTACAGATTACGGCGGCAAGAATTGCGAATTAGCTCGTCGGCGTAAATTGCGAGCTAGCGGTTCGCCACCGGTATGTCCTTGGCAGTCACGACGAATTCCGCGACGTGCTATTGATGGCCGCACCAGCCGCCGTGTGAATCCGCCACCACAGTTTGGGCAAACATTTCGCAAAACATTTTCAACGCAGTCGCTGCAAAATGTGCATTCGTACGTGTAGATGTTCGCATCGGTCGATTGCGGTGGCAAATCGCGATCGCTCTTGATGGTTTGGCAACGTCCTTGCAAGACGATGAACGCTATCGCCCACAGCAGTTTGTCCAGCTTTTACAGCGAAACGTAATTTCAGAGTAGCGACGGACGATCAATCTCGTGTCCTAGGCTTAGCGCCGACTGGGTATTACAGAGCCTTTAGCCGAAGTTCTAATTGCAGCGTTGAGCGTCAGCTAGTCATTCGAAATAGCTCGCCCTGCTCAAGTGATCGTTCGCGATTCATGAGTATCCATTGAGTATGTTCGCCAAGTGCGGCCTCGCCGAGTACGTGCAATATTCGTCGCTTCTCTTCGTCATTGTTAGCGCTGTCGATTCGTGTCTTCGCATTACTGAAAATGAGATACATAAATTCGTATTGCTTGATTAAATCGCTATCTGCGACGCTTTCGCTATAGGACTGTCTAACCCCACTAACAACAGCATGATGCCCATCAGAATTACCACCGGGTCTCGCAGCAAATCCTCTATTTCTGTGCTCATTGCAATAAATAGCGCGATAATGGCGAATCCGATCCAGAAAGCAGCGCTCGCTAGTTTTTCGGTGCGCCGATATCGCTGCAGTCGTTCTTTGCCTTTTCTGCGAAAGTATCCCAGTTGGCCGGAATCGAAGTCGCCGATCCATTCGCGTATTACGAACTGTAAGCCTTCGGCTCCCTGGTAAGAGCCTGCGTCGCATTCGGTACCGGCCACTCGCATAACGTTGCGAATCCAACCGAGATCCGGGTCCTTTGATTGCATAAAGTCGTCGTGTGAAAACTTGGACTTGTTGCCCGACCTAACACCTGCCGCAGCCCAATAGAGCTGGACTCTTAGTCCCTCTGCGAGGGTGCGGTAGTCCAGATACTTTCGATGCCAGGAACGACCGGCGCCAACCTTGTGGATGATTGTTGCGGCTGCAAAAAAAACCAAGAAAGCCGAAAAGGTAAATTCGGTCTGGAACGATATCCGAGTACGCGATGTAACAAAGCCCCATCAGCAGGGCAAAAACGTGGGTCGTGACGAGCGCACTTATTACGCGTTTCTGATAATGAATGGCCAGCCAGTCTGCCGCTCGGAATACGTGGTCAATATTCCTAAGACCCGGCGGTAATTGTGGGTAATCATCTGTGTCAATGAGTGCCCAAGCGTCTCGTTTTATCGCGTCCGAATGAGTGACAGTATCGGCGCTGAATTCACTGGTGTAGCGAAATACTCTTCGATGCCTTTCGGGGAGCGTTTTTGAGCGTGGCTCGTTATCGTCCTGATAAAACCACCCGGTCTCCCCAGGCAGGTTTGGGTCCTCAGGACCTCCATTCTCACGGTCACGCGAACAAACAATGTGATAGACGAGATCACTCTCGTCGTTTGCCAAAATCAGCCCACTGCCCGAGAGATCCGACGTGTATCCAGGCATTACATCGTCGTGATGAAAGCGCACGACCTGACTGGTACCGCCGAGTTTGTCGTTGTGCTTGCCGTCCCACAATGCCAACAATATATGACAATGTGCGCATAGGAAAACGCCAAGCTGCGCGTATTGCTGGTCTCTAGCATCGCCATACTCGCTAATCGAGTGAATGTCATTTCCAGACGAAATAGGTAACTCATACGCCTCTGCAGCGCGGCTCAGTAAGAATTCGAACTTCTCGCGCGCTTGCGCCGATTGAAAGTCTTTGGCGTAGATGCTCTTGGGCATCGGTAGAGATACAATTAACGGTATGCCGAGCCCTACTGCCACTTCAGCTACTAGTTGATCTGCGCCTTCCGCGAGTGCCGACATAACTAGAGACACCACGGTTGGGATATGTGGCGCGCAACTCGTTGAAGAAATCCTCCACTTTCACGCGAATGGCAGGAGTTTCTTCAGGGACGAGATCGCGGTGACCTGTCACTGCGATCATCATTGGGACTGCGAATCCAGCCTGCCCGCTGATAATCGTGTGTGATTGAGATTGCTCGAAATCCATTGAAAGGCAATTTACAGGAAAGTGCCTGCCATGCGGTAGCAGGGTGATGCCGGGACCATCCCAGATTATTGCCGAATGCGTTCAGTCAGTATTGGTGGCCACAATGAAGAAGAGCCCTGTCGGGTCCTTCCATTTTTGATCGTTATAAATTCAGTGTTTAAAAGCCGTGACAATTCCTAACATTGGGAACTCAAGGGCGGCGTTAGACTCAAAACCCTCTTGGAAGTAGACCAGGGCGAAGCAATGAAAATCATTATTGTCGCGGTCGCACTCAGCGCTGGTGTGGCGTTTGCTACAACGATATGGCTGCAAAAACCCGAAGAGTCGTGCGTTAGCACTTCATCGGTGTCTGATTTCGACACGAGTTTGTCGCCCAATCAAAGAATCGACGCGTTGGAGCAAGCCATTAGCCAGGGACGTTACGCGCGCCAGTTACTGCAAGAAGAGATCATCATTCTTACAGAAGAGTTGGAAGAATTTCGCATTGGTACTGATGCTACTCTTGAAATAAGCAATGACAGTGAGCCCGAGTCTAATGTCACGTTGAGTCGTTCTGAGCGACGAGAAAGCTATCGACGTCGCAATTCACCCGAGGGTCGTGCTGAAAGGCTGGTCGAAGCGGGTTTTGACGCCGGAATCGCGGACTGGATAGTGCAGCGCGAAGAAACGTTGCAAATGGACGCGTTGCAAGCACGCTTCGATGCAGAAAGAAGCGGTGACTCACAGAGCTATTACTGGGATCGAAATTCTTCAAACGACGTATTGCGTGCAGAACTCGGTGATGAGGACTATGAGCGCTATTTGAGCGTAAACGGCCGACCAACCAGTGTTGGTGTTTCCAGCGTCATTGGCAGCTCTCCGGCGCAAACAGCCGGTTTGCAGGCTGGCGATGAAATAACGCGTTACGATGGCGCACGCGTATACAGTATGACGGATATTACCAAAGTGACTATGACCGGCGAGCCGGGCCAAAACGTCGTTATCGATGTTGTCCGAGAAGGTATCAACATACAAATAGTGATGCCCAGGGGGCCCCTGGGGATAACCGGGGGGCGTAGTCGCCGGTAGCGGTTTGTCTGTGTAAAGCCCTCTTTTGGTCGCCTTAGTGGTCGCGACACTGGCGGAATCGCTCGCCGCCATGCAAAATGAGGGCCCAATCAATAAGAATAATAACGGGTGTCCAGGTGGGGAAACTCCGCTACACAATTCCTAATAGCGTGACTGCCGCGAGCTTGCTCCTGGGCATTGGCTCAATTGTCACCGGTCAGCTTGGCGATTTGGAGTTGGCGGGTTGGATGATTGTTTGGTGTGGATTGCTAGATGTACTTGATGGCGTGGCCGCCCGCCTGCTCAACGCTACTTCAGATTTTGGGGCCGAATTCGATTCCATGGCCGACCTAGTATCATTCGGCGTTGCGCCCGGCATGCTCATGATGCAAGCCGGGATAACTTATAGCGGGTTCGAGTTATTTTCCGGCGCCTTCTGGGTGTTGTTGGTGTCGGTTGGCGTGTTTGTTTTATGTGGCGCGATGCGTTTGGCTCGATTCAACCTCACCAGCGAACAGCCGACCCGCGGATGGTTTTCAGGAATTCCAATCACGGCCGCTGGAGGTGCACTCACGTCGACGGCCGTTATATTAATGGTTAAGTATCCGGATATCGTGACCGCGATGCCTTTGCATGCCTATCTTCCCGTCATGATGTTTGTGCTGGCGATCGGAATGATTTCGGCGCTGCGTTTCCCCAAGGCAGTGAAGCGTGAAGGAATTGTTGTTAACGCGTTTACGGGTTTCAACATCATCGCATCGTATTACTGTGGCATTACACGTAGCTATCCCGAATTTCTTTTTTTTATGGGTATTTTTATATTGGTCGCCGGAATAATTGCCGGGCGCGTATCCAATATACAAGCACAGAGAAATTGACAAAATAATTTCGCTACAAAAAATCTAACATGGCGATTCAAAATGAATACTAATACTGCGGCGCTGATCGAGCGACGCACGGCGCTTCTAGGATCGGCCTACCGGCTCTTTTATGACGACCCGGTCCATTTGGTGCGCGGCGAGGGCGTCTGGCTATTCGACGCTGATGGTCAGAAGTATCTCGATATGTACAACAACGTACCGCACGTTGGGCATTGCCATCCGCATGTCGTCGCGGTACTCACCAAACAAATCGAAACACTGAATACGCACACTCGATATCTGCACGATAATGTTTTGGATCTTGCTGAACGTCTGACTGGAAAGTTTCCTGCTGAGCTGGATACGGCGATGTTTAGTTGCACCGGCAGCGAAGCCAATGAACTTGCCCTGCGCATTGCGAGAGCCTGCACCGGTGGCACCGGCATCATCGTCACTGAGTCTGCCTATCACGGCAATACCAAAGCGATTTACGAGATTTCGACGGAAGATATTCCGGCCCATGAAGTACCCGACTTCGTTGTCACCGTGCCAACGCCCGATATTTATCGAGGCCAATATCGAGGTGATAATGCGGCTGCGCATTACGCAGCACACGTTAACGACGCGTTGAAAACGTTACAGGATCGCGGCATTAAGCCGGCAGCGATGATTGTCGATACAATTTTCGCCAGCGGTGGTTTGATTGCGACACCACCAGGATACTTAAAGATGGCGGCAGAATTTGTACGTGCGGCCGGAGGGCTGTTCGTCGCCGACGAGGTCCAACCTGGGTTTGGTCGCACGGGCAGAAATTTTTGGGGCTATG
>JABIUH010000481.1 GCA_018701055.1 Woeseia sp.
ATCAAGCTCATCAATAAAGATGATGCAAGGTGCCTGTTTTTTTGCTTGATCAAACATATCTCGAACACGGGACGCGCCAACCCCAACAAACATCTCGACGAAGTCTGATCCGGAAATCGTGAAGAACGGTACTTTTGCTTCTCCTGCGATCGCTCTGGCAAGCAGAGTCTTACCCGTGCCGGGCGAACCAACCATGAGTACGCCCTTAGGAATCCTGCCCCCCAGTCGTTGAAACTTACTGGGGTCTTTCAGGAAATCGACGATCTCGCTGACCTCGTCTTTCGCTTCGTCAATACCTGCAACATCCGCAAAAGTGACGCCAACCTGATCTTCACCGAGTAACCGCGCTTTGCTTTTTCCAAATGACATGGCGCCACGGCCGCCACCACCACCACCTTGCATCTGACGCATGAAATAAATCCACACACCAATAAGTAACAAAATTGGAAAAGAATTTATCAGCAGCTGGCCGATGAGACTCGTTGACTCAGGTTCCTGCGCCGTAAACTTGACACCGTTGTCCTCAAGAATGCCGATCAAGGTGTTGTTGTCGGTTTCCGGACTGATCGTATAGTTCTGCAGCGGGATGCGATTGCCGTAGCTTATTTTTTCGTCGTCAAATTCGGCCCGCTCAACCGCGCCAGAACGAACGTCGCTTAGGAATTCAGAATAGTCTTGTTTTTGTGGACCCTGACCACTGACGCCGCTGAGGCCCTGCACAACAGACAGAAGCACCACAATGATGACGATGAAAACAAGAACATTTTTAGTTAAATCATTCACGGTATAAATACCACTCCACTTACCGGTTTTAGACTGTTTCTAATGTCTTTAGACACTACTATAGATGATAGTTTCTCGCTACAAGACATATCGCATTCTCACGGCCCAGAATCTGTCCGTTATTACCTGCCAAATATGCCCTTTTTCTGTACGCGTCAGCCCTGAAAATTTCGCCCCACCAAATACACTTCCCTGCTGCCAGCCCTTGATGCCTTTGGCTTAACAACCTTCACTTTCTCAAAATGCTGCCGTGCAGCAATTATGAATTCGTCAGCACCGGTTCCCTGAAAAACCTTGCAAACAAAACTTCCTTTCGATTTAAGTGTTTTCTCCGCAAATTCAAGCGCTAATTCCGCTAAATACATCGAACGCGGCTGATCGACGACTTTGGTACCCGTTATGTTGGGTGCCATGTCGCTCATTACAAGGTCTGCTCGCGAATCTCCCAGGGTCTGGAGCACCTGCTCAAGAACAGATTCCTCCGTGAAATCGCCTTGAATGAATTCAACGGACGGCAAAATATCCATGGGCAATAAATCCAACGCTACGAGCCTCACCTTGCCCTGCAGGCGATTTGTCACGTACTGGCTCCAACTACCCGGCGCAGCACCGAGATCAACACACACCATGTCAGGGCGAAGAAATCGCTCTTTGTCCGCGATTTGTTCGAGTTTATAAATCGCACGCGAGCGCCAGCCGTCCCGACGCGCCATCTGCACGTATGGGTCTTTTTCCTGTCTTTGTCGCCAGGACCCTCCACTTCGTCTCGGTTTACTCATCTACCTTAGTACTCCGTCAAGGTGACAATTGCGGATTCAGCGAATTGTCACCTTGACGGAGTACCAGTTACAATTGCCGAATGAGCCTTTCAGAAAAACAAAATAAATACTTACGTGGCCTCGGCCATCCGTTGAAGCCAGTCATTATTGTGGGCGACGGAGGACTCTCTAAGTCATTACTCAAGGAGTTCGCGTCAACAATTCAACATCATGAATTGATTAAAGTGCGGGTCCGTGCCGGAGATCGGGAAACTCGGGATGCCATCATTCACGATCTATGCGAAAAACAATCGGCGGACCTGGTGAGCCGAATTGGCAATGTTGCCCTGCTTTTTCGCCGCAACGCTGAAAAACCGAAAATCTCGCTGCCGGTGTGAGAATGCTAATTAAACGTAGCGAACCTCGATAATTTCATAGTGCTTGTCGCCAGCAGGCGCCGAAAATGAAATCTCGTCGCCCTCGTTCTTGCCGATCAGGGCGCGTGCGATGGGCGACGAAAATGAAATCATGCCCGCATTAATATCGGCTTCGTCTTCCCCTACAATTTTATAGGTCGTTTCCTGATCCGTCTGGCAGTCTAGCAGCTCAACAGTCGAACCAAAAACCACTTTTCCGCGAGCGTCGACCGCGGTGACGTCAATGACCTGAATATGCGACAACTTACCTTCGATCTCTTTAACGCGCCCCTCAATGAACCCTTGCTGTTCTTTCGCGGCGTGATATTCGGCATTTTCCTTCAAGTCACCATGCTCTCGCGCTTCCGCGATAGCATGGATCACTCTAGGTCGGTCTTCCGACTTCAAGCGACGGAGTTCATCGCGCAACAATCCTTCACCACGTACTGTCATCGGAACCTTACTCATACGGCAACCTCTTTATGCAAATCCTGTAATCGGTTTACGTCACTGTCATCTAAATGCTCTAAAGCCTTACACGTTGCGACTGCGGCACCGACCGTCGTGTAGTAGGTAACGTTGCGGCGCACCGCCTCACCCCTGATAGGCCGTGACTCGGTGATCGCTTGCTTTCCCTCGGTCGTATTGACGATTAGCGAAAATTCTCCGTTTTTGATCATATCTACAATGTGTGGTCGACCTTCGCGAACTTTGTTTATCCGCCGACATTCGATGCCCGCAGCAACTAAGATTTTTGCTGTTCCGTGCGTGGCAGCAATGTCGAAACCTCGCTCGACAAGAATATTGGCGAGTTCTACTGTGCCTGCCTTATCCCGATCGCGCACGCTTAGCAAAGCAACGCCTTTGGTCGGCAGTACCACGCCCGATGCTAACTGCGCCTTCGCATACGCCTCGCCGAATGATCGGCCCACGCCCATCACTTCTCCGGTCGACTTCATTTCAGGCCCAAGTATCGGATCTGCACCGGCGAACTTGATGAATGGGAAAACAGATTCTTTCACTGAATAATATTCGGGAATACGCTGATTCACTATTCCTTGCTGCTCCAATGTCTCACCGACCATCACGCGCGCAGCGATTTTGGCCAATGGCAATCCAGTCGCTTTCGAAACAAAGGGTACCGTTCTCGAAGCCCGCGGATTTACTTCCAGCAGATAGACTATGTCGTTTTGAATCGCGAACTGCGTGTTCATAAGTCCGATAACTTTGAGCCCCTTGGCGAGGCTAGTCACTTGTTCGATTAACGATTGCTGCACTTCGGCGCTCAGACTAAAGGGTGGTAGCGAACAACCGGAATCACCTGAATGCACGCCTGCTTGTTCGATGTGCTCCATGATGCCGCCAATCAATACTCGCTCACCATCGCAAATCGCATCGACATCAACTTCAGTGGCAAGGTCAAGAAAACGATCGAGTAACACCGGACTGTCATTCGAAACGCCGATCGCCGCATCCATGTAAACCGCCAAATCCTCTTCACCGTGAACGATTTCCATCGCTCGACCACCCAGGACATACGAGGGCCTGACCACCAAGGGATAGCCAACATCGCCGCCCATTGCGAGTGCTTCTTCAGTACTTCTTGCCACCTTGTTGGGCGGTTGTTTCAACGCCAGGTCTTCGACCAGCTGCTGAAATCGCTCGCGATCCTCGGCAAGGTCAATGGAGTCAGGCGACGTACCGATGACCGGCGCTCCTGCGGCCTCGAGCTCTCTCGCTAACTTTAGCGGCGTTTGCCCACCATATTGCACAATGACGCCTTGCGGTTGCTCCTTTTCGATTACCTCCATAACGTCTTCAAACGTCAATGACTCGAAGTACAGACGATCAGATGTATCGTAGTCTGTGGAAACCGTTTCAGGATTGCAGTTAACCATGATCGTTTCATAGCCGGCTTCACGAAGCGCCATCGCCGCGTGCACACAGCAGTAATCAAACTCAATTCCCTGACCAATGCGATTCGGACCCCCACCAAGAATCATGATCTTTGCGGTATCGTTCGGTAACGACTCGCACTCTTCTTCATAGGTTGAGTACAAGTAAGCTGTGGTGGTTGTGAATTCTGCCCCGCAGGTGTCGACGCGTTTGAACACAGGACGAATACCTGCAGCGATACGCCGTTTGCGGATGACGCTTTCGTCCTGACGCGTCAACGTCGCAATTCTTGAGTCACTAAACCCTTTTCTTTTTAACTGGCGAATTCGAGTCGCATCCAGCGCGTCGATGCCAGCGCTGCGCATAACAGTTTCTTCTTTCACCAAATCGTCAATTTGCGCCAAAAACCATGGATCAATTCCGGATAGAGCGGCGACGCCTTGAACGTCAAAGTCGGCACGCAATGCGTCAGCGACATAGAAAATTCGGTCGGGGCCCGGTAGGCGCATTTCTTGTCGCAGCCTGTCACGACTTTCATCGTCAACAATCGGCCCAAATTTCTCAACCAACCCGTCAACGTCAGTCTCGAGACCACGAAGTGCTTTCTGCAATGACTCTTGAAATGTTCGGCCAAAGGCCATGACTTCACCGACCGATTTCATCTGCGTCGTCAATCGATCCACCGCACCCGGAAACTTCTCAAAGGTAAAACGTGGAACTTTTGTGACCACATAGTCAATGGTCGGCTCAAACGAGGCCGGCGTTGCCCCCCCAGTGATCTCATTCTTTAGCTCATCAAGTGTGTAGCCGATCGCGAGTTTCGCGGCGATTCTGGCAATCGGAAACCCTGTTGCTTTGGACGCGAGTGCCGATGAGCGCGACACGCGTGGATTCATTTCAATGACTAAGAGACGACCGTCTTCAGGATTCACTGCAAACTGAACATTCGATCCGCCTGTTTCAATGCCTATTTTGCGCAACACATCAATCGAGGCATTACGCATTCGTTGATATTCTTTATCTGTCAGCGTTTGCGCCGGCGCGACCGTGATGGAATCGCCGGTGTGCACTCCCATCGCATCGACATTCTCGATCGAACAAACAATGATGCAGTTGTCGTTTTTGTCTCTGACAACCTCCATCTCAAATTCTTTCCAGCCAATGACAGATTCTTCGAGCAGGATTTCTGTCGTCGGCGACATTTCAAGGCCGTGCGCAACGATGCGTCGGAACTCTTCCTGGTTGTACGCAATGCCCCCGCCGGTTCCGCCTAGTGTAAAAGATGGCCGGATAATGGTCGGGTAGCCAACATTCACTTGCTTCTCGATCGCCTCATCGAGTGAATGTGCGATTTCCGCAAGCGGCACCTCGAGACCGATCTCTCCCATGGCTTTCCGAAAGAGATCACGATCCTCCGCCATATCGATGGCCTCACGAGACGCGGCAATCAATTCAACGTTATATTTATCAAGAACGCCCTCTCGAACCAGATCGAGCGCGCAATTGAGACCGGTTTGACCGCCCATTGTCGGTAGGAGTGCGTCTGGCCTCTCCTTGGCGATAACGCGTTCGAGGGCGGTCCAGTGCACCGGTTCGATATACACCGCATCGGCAGTTTCGGGATCGGTCATAATCGTCGCTGGATTAGAATTCACCAGGATGACCCGATAACCTTCCTCTTTAAGGGCTTTGCATGCCTGCGCACCTGAGTAATCGAACTCGCACGCCTGACCGATAATAATTGGCCCGGCTCCGATGATCAGAACGCTTTCAATGTCTGTACGCTTAGGCATCGCCTACGCTACCGCTCGGTATCTGAGTAAGTATTTACCTGAAGTAAACTTTATAATCCTTTGTTTCATAACACTAAATAGCTACCGTCGTTTGACTCGAACGGCGTTTGTAATTATCCATATCGCTGATAAACCGCTCAAATAAATACAAGACGTCATGTGGTCCGGGGCTAGCTTCAGGATGTCCTTGAAAACCATAGGCCGCTCGATCTTTTATGGCGATGCCCTGCAGCGAACCATCAAATAATGATTCATGGGTCACCTCGACCGTTTCCGGCAATGTTTTTGAATCAACCGCAAAACCGTGATTTTGACTGGTGATGCTGACGCGGCCGGTCTTGAGGTCCAGCACCGGGTGATTGGCACCGTGATGACCGAATTTCATCTTCATGGTTTTCGCTCCAGCGGCGAGCGCTAGAAGTTGATAGCCAAGGCAAATGCCAAATACCGGCACGGCGGTCTCAAGGATTTCAGTTATCGCGGTTATCGCATAGTCGCAAGGTTCGGGATCTCCCGGCCCATTGGCCAAAAAGACACCATCTGGTGCTAGCGCTAACACCTCTTCGGCCGAAGTCGTCGCCGGCACAACAGTCATCCGACAATCCAGATCTGAAAGGACTCGCAAAATGTTGCGCTTGACCCCAAAGTCGTAGGCAACAACATGATAGGCCGCAATTCTGCGACTCATAATTCTCGTGCGCTCGTCAAACATGACGCCATGGCACCACTGATACTGCACGTCGGTGCTCACGAACTTCGCCAGATCCATACCAGCAATCCCTGGAAATTTATTGGCGTGCTGCACAGCGACTTCCGGATCTGCGTCGCCGGTCATGATGCAGCCGGACTGCGCTCCACTCTCGCGGAGAATCCGTGTCAATTTGCGCGTATCAATTTCGGCAATCGCGACCGTATTGCTCGCCTTCAAAAAATCCGATAAAGATCGCTCGTTGCGCCAGCTACTTGCCAGCATGGAACTGTCACGGACGACCAAACCTGATGCATGCACCTGCGACGATTCCATATCGTCGCTATTGGTTCCGGTATTACCGATGTGAGGATAGGTCAATGTGACGATTTGGCGGCAATAGGAGGGATCCGTGAGAATTTCCTGGTAACCCGTCATCGCCGTATTGAAGACGACTTCGCCAATGGTTTTGCCTTCTGCGCCAACAGATACGCCGCGGAATATGGTTCCGTCTTGCAGAGCCAGAACAGCGGGCGTCGTCAAACAAGATTCCTTCTAATGAAGCGGTCAAAAGCCAATATGCGCTTACTTTAGATGCACAAAAGCGGAAGAACACAGCCTTCCGCTTGAATGTCCGCCGACGTGCTGACAGACGGCCGTAGTTTACTGAAGGATCGGTGGATCTGCTAGCCGATTTTTGAAAATTTGCTCGGGAAGCGCTAATTAATCTTGTCGAAGAAGCGTTTGACCGTATCCAGCCATCCGCCAGCCCGTGGGTTATGACGATCGCCGCCAGCATTCACCGAATCCTCAAAATTCTGCAGCAGCGATTCCTGGTCTTCTGTCAGATCCACCGGTGTCTCTACCGCTACACGCGCAAATAAATCACCGGTTCCATGGTCGCGAACCGTCGTGACTCCTTTTCCTCTGAGACGAAAGATCTTCCCAGACTGCGTGCCTGCCGGAACTTTCAGTGACACGTGCCCGCTCAAGGTCGGCAGCTCTACGTCTCCGCCAAGTGTCGCCGTCGCGAAACTAATCGGAACCTCGCAGGATAAATCAGCGCCGTCTCGTTCGAATATCTTGTGTGGCTCAACCCTGATTTCGACATAGAGATCGCCTGCTGGCCCGCCATTGCGACCCGCTTCACCCTCACCGGATAGGCGAATGCGATCGCCCTGATCGACCCCTGCCGGCACTTTAACGCTTAGGGTTTTGGTTTTTGATACCCGGCCGCGTCCGTGGCAACTCTTACACGGGTCTGCAATAACGGTGCCCGCCCCTTTGCACGTGGGGCACGCTTGCTGGATAGAAAAGAATCCCTGTTGCATGCGTACCTGACCGACACCACCGCAAGTGGTGCACTGGACTGGTTCAGAGCCCTTTTCGGCGCCACTACCTCTACACCCTTCACAACTGACTTGGGTCGGCACGTCGATGGTGGCCGTATCGCCACCCACTGCACGCTCCAAATCAAGCTGCAGTTCATAACCTAAATCGGCACCGCGGAAAACCTGACTGGCGCCACCACGGCGGCCGCCGCCGCCGCCAAATATATCGCCGAATACGTCACCGAATACGTCACCGAAGCCTTCGGCACCAAATCCACCGCCACCGGCTGCACCGCTGGCGCCTGCGTGACCGTATCGATTATAGCCAGCACGTTTGTCGCCGTCCTTAAGGACCTCGTACGCTTCCTTAGCTTCTTTGAATTTTTCCTCAGCACTCGCATCGTCTTTGTTCCGATCCGGGTGATGCTTCATAGCAAGACGTCGGTACGACTTCTTTATTTCATCCCCTGACGCGTCTTTGCCGACGCCGAGAATTTCGTAGTAGTCACGTTTTGCCATAGTTTTGCGCTTCAATATTCGGGCGCCGCAAGCGACGCCCGATAAGTTCTTGCTTGCTTAAGACTAAACTTCGCCTACTTTTTGTCGTCGCTGTCCACTTCCTCGAATTCGGCATCGACCACATCATCGTTTTCGCCGGCATCGCCTTCCGCAGCTTCAGCTTCAGCTCCATCTGCCGCTTGCTCGGCATAGAGTTTCTGAGCAACTGACGCAGATGCTTCCGCAAGTGCTGCAGTTTTCGCGTCGATCGTCTCTTTGTCACCATCATCCAGTACGGCTTTCAAATCTGACACGGCATTTTCGACTGCCAGGCGCTCTTCGCCACTCACCTTATCGCCCGCCTCGCTCAATGTCTTTTCAGAAGCGTGGATCAAACCCTCGGCCTGATTTCGAGCATCGACTTGTTCACGGAATTTCTTATCGTCCTCGGCATTGCTCTCAGCATCCGCGACCATGGTTTCAATTTCATCGTCGGAAAGACCACTTGAGGCCTTTATCACAATGGTCTGGCTCTTGCCGGTCGCCTTATCCTTAGCGGACACATTGAGAATGCCATTGGCATCGATGTCGAACTGGACTTCAATCTGCGGCAGACCTCGCGGCGACGGTGGAATATCCGACAAATCAAATCGGCCCAGCGATTTGTTGTCATTGGCACGCTGCCGTTCGCCCTGCAGGACATGGATGGTCACAGCAGTTTGATTATCAGCTGCGGTCGAGAAGACCTGCGTCTCGTTGGCAGGAATCGTCGTATTCTTAACGATAAGCGAGGTCATGACTTCACCCTGCGTTTCGATACCGAGCGAAAGCGGCGTCACGTCCAACAACAATACGTCTGTCACGTCGCCGGCCAAAACACCACCCTGAATAGCAGCGCCGACTGCGACTGCCTCATCCGGATTCACGTCACGACGCGGCTCCTTGCCAAAGAAGTTTTGTACTTCCTCCTGCACTTTCGGCATACGGGTTTGCCCGCCTACCAGAATGACGTCGTCGATTTCATTGACTTTCAAACCAGCGTCCGTCAGCGCGGTACGACAAGGCTCAATCGTGCGCGCCACCAAGGCCTCGACCAACGACTCGAGTTTGGCACGCGTTAGCTTGATATTAAGGTGCTTGGGCCCGGTTGCATCAGCTGTGATATACGGCAAATTCACTTCCGTTTGCTGTTGCGTCGATAACTCGATTTTGGCCTTTTCAGCGGCTTCTTTCAGGCGTTGCATCGCTAGTGGGTCTGCCGTGATATCAACGCCACTTTCTTTCTCGAACTCAGACGTCAGATACTTAATGATCTGCATGTCGAAATCTTCACCACCGAGAAAGGTATCGCCGTTTGTGGCTAGCACCTCAAACTGATGCTCTCCATCGACTTCGGCAATTTCTATAATCGAAATATCGAAGGTACCGCCGCCGAGATCGAACACGGCAATTTTTGCATCGCCGCGCTTCTTGTCCATGCCATAGGCAAGCGCTGCCGCGGTCGGCTCGTTGATAATACGTTTTACGTCAAGACCCGCAATCTTGCCGGCATCTTTGGTTGCCTGGCGCTGAGAATCATTGAAGTATGCCGGCACGGTAACGACCGCCTCAGTAACTTCTTCACCAAGATAGTCCTCAGCGGTTTTCTTCATTTTCATCAGGACGCGAGCCGATATCTCCGGCGGCGCCATCGCCTTCCCATTCGCTTCAACCCAAGCATCCCCGTTGTCAGCTTTGACAATCGCGTACGGGACCATATCAATATCACGTTGCACGACATCATCTTCAAAGCGCCGTCCTATCAAGCGCTTAACGGCATGCAAGGTGTTGGTTGGATTGGTCACTGCCTGCCGTTTGGCAGATTGGCCTACTAGAACCTCACCGTTTTTGCTGAATGCAACAATTGAGGGCGTGGTTCGATCCCCTTCGCTGTTCTCAATTACGCGGGGCTTACCGCCCTCCATGACAGCGACGCAGGAGTTGGTAGTACCCAGGTCGATACCAATAACTTTACCCAT
>JABIUH010000484.1 GCA_018701055.1 Woeseia sp.
CGACTGAGCTACCACGCAAGTCACGACATTTTGACTGGACTCGTGAATCGGGCCGAATTCGAAAGCCGTCTGGAACGCGCACTAAAGAGCGCCAAAGCTCGAGAAACATCCTACTCGCTTTGCTATCTCGATCTTGATCAATTCAAAATTGTTAACGATTCCTGTGGTCATCAAGCCGGTGATGCCTTACTTGGGCAGCTTGGCGCGTTGCTTAAGTCGAAAATACGCTGGCGCGACACGTTGGCACGTCTTGGCGGTGATGAATTCGGTGTCTTACTGGAAAGCTGCAATCTGGAACAGGCGTGTGAAACCGCTGAAACTCTGCGGGCCGCTGTTGGCGATTTCAAGTTTATGTGGGACGACCGTAGTTTTCGTCTTGGCGTGAGCATCGGTGTGGTGCCGATTACTGCTGGAAACGAAGATGTTGCAGGATTGCTAAGTGCGGCCGATAGCGCGTGCGCGGCGGCAAAAGAGGCTGGCCGCAATCGCATTCACAGTTTTGAAGAAAACGATATTGATCTGCAGCGTCGCCGCCGTGAGCAGCAATGGGCTGCCCGAATTAATAACGCGCTCGAAGATAATCGTTTCGAGCTGTTCCGGCAAACCATCAAACCGTTGCAGATTGTTGATGAAGGTGCCCACTACGAAATTTTGTTACGCATGCGCGATGAATCTGGCGGAATTGTTGCGCCGGGACTGTTTATCGAGGCGGCGGAGCGGTTTAGCCTTACACCTCGAATCGATCGTTGGGTTGTAACCAACACATTTCGGTGGCTGGTTTCTGAGGCTGATGAGCGCGAGCGTCTGACTCTGTGCTCTATAAACCTGTCTGGACAAAGCATCGGTGACGACAAGTTTTTGCCATTCGTCATCGAGCAATTTCAGATGAGCGGGTTGGATGCCAGCAAAATTTGTTTCGAGATAACTGAAACGGCCGCGATCGCAAGTTACTCGCAGGCCAATCGATTCATCAACGCGTTAAAAGAGCTCGGTTGCATGTTTGCTTTGGATGATTTCGGTACTGGTCTATCCTCATTTGGTTATCTCAAGCACTTCCCCGTGGATTTCCTGAAAATCGACGGAAGTTTCGTTAAAGAGATTTTGCATGATCCGATTGACCGTGAAATGGTGCGATCAATCAATGAGATTGGACACCTCACCGGTAAGAAAACCATCGCGGAATTTGCCGAGAATGAAGAAATCATTACGATGCTAAAAGGCATGGGTGTTGACTACGCACAGGGTCACGGCGTTGCTGAACCCAAGCGTGTGACTCGCGCAATCACGAGCGAATCAGAGGCTCGTTAACCCGATTCCGGGCCGGCCAAAAGAACAATCAACATCCGGTGGTGTCAGGTATTAGGAGTAGTATCTGAGCTGCTCGGCGCTTTAGGCGGCGAATGGTAATGTATTGCGCAAACGCTACTAATTAAAAAGGGCGACATTTTGATCGCGTAGCACGTTTTTTTGTACTTTAGACATTGCATTGCGCGGCAACTCGTTAGCGAAAATAATTCGTTTAGGTACTTTGAAATCAGCTAGGTCACTTTTACACGCCGCAATTATCGCTTCCGCGCTAAGCCGGGCTTCTGCCGCTGGCACGACCACGGCTACAACAGCTTCGCCAAAGTCTGGGTGCGGCACACCGATGACGGCCGATTCCTTTACGTCATCCAGATCGTCGATGAATAGCTCAATTTCTTTGGGATAAACATTCAGGCCACCCGTAATCACCATGTCTTTTGCTCGTCCGACAATGGCCACGTACCCGTCTTCGTCAATTACGCCTTTGTCGCCCGTATTGAAGAACCCGTCGTCAGTAAAATCCTCGGCCGTTTTGTCCGGCATTTTCCAATAGCCGACAAACACGTTCGGCCCGCGCACTTGAAGATTACCAATCTCACCGACGCCGACCGCGACACCTGCATCATCGGCAATTCGTACGTCGACGCCGGGCAGTGGCGGACCGACGGTACCGGCTTTGCGAATTCCTTGTAGTGGATTCGACGTATTCATGTTGGTTTCGGTCATGCCATATCGCTCGAGAATTCGATGACCAACGCGTGCCTCAAATGCAGTGAATGTCTCCTCAAGTAGCGGTGCTGATCCGGAAACGAAAAGCCGCACATTGTTGGCGACGTCCGTTGTAAATGTCGGCTCGGCAAGCAGACGAGTGTAGTAAGTGGGTACGCCCATCAGTACGGTACATTCGGGCAGATGCGCAATAACCGCTTTAGCGTTATAGGTGGCATGCCAGCGCATACTTGCACCACTCAACATCACGCAGCCGATTGCGACAAATAGGCCGTGTACGTGAAAGATTGGTAATGCGTGAAGCAGGCGATCGTCCTCGGTGAATCCCCATGCTTCGACCAAAGACTCTGTGTTCCTCAACAGATTGTCGTGCGTCAGCATGATGCCTTTCGGCACACCGGTTGTGCCGGATGAATAGAGGAGTGCGGCAAGATCGTCAGGCTCACGTGTGACCGTCTTGAAATCTTGTTCTTGGCTGTTCGCGTCATCACTGAGCGTGCCATGTCCATTGGCATCCATTGTCAGCACGACTTTGGCACTGACGGTTTGTGCAATTTTGGAGATCGACTCAACATTCGCTGGATCGCAGATGACGAGCGTCGGTTCTGCGTTCCCGAGGAAGTATTCGAGTTCGCTTTTCTTGTAACCGAGATTGAGGGGGTGATAAACAAGCCCTGCGCGGAGGCAGGCGAGATACAGACAAAGGCTTTGTGGAGACTTGTCGATTTGAACCGAGATTCGATCACCAGGCACGGCGCCCAGGTTCGTCAGTGAGTGGGCGATCTGCGCTGATGTGTCCGCAATTTTCTGGTAAGTGTACGAGCGGTCGTCAGCGGTGCAAAGAAGCTCTTTCTCCCGGTGCAGCGTTATCTGTCGATCAAAGTGTGCGTATAAATTTGAATTTTCGGTGATCATTCGTATTTGCCCTTGGCATCGCTTTTTTCCATCCTGCGGGGCATCATACAGCCAAACGGTGGAATCAAAAAAAGGAGGGGTCTATGGTGATCTACGGGGTTGCGCTGCTGTCATTTTGCATGCTGGTCGGCGTCTACATTGGGGATATTCTCGGTGATCTGATCGGCGTACAGGCGAACGTGGGTGGCGTTGGCGTAGCCATGCTGCTGCTCCTGTATTTGTCGAACCTTTCGAGCAGGAAGTTTTCCCTGGGAGATCTCACTAAGAAAGGCATCGGTTTTTGGAGTGCCATGTACATACCGATCGTTGTCGCGATGGCGGCAAAGCAGAATGTTGTCGCTGCGATTTCGAGTGGTTGGATGGCAATTGTTGCCGGGGTAGCCGCCGTTGTGGTGAGCTTTGCGATGATTCCGGTGCTCGCAAAGATCGGTA
>JABIUH010000255.1 GCA_018701055.1 Woeseia sp.
AAGATTCGAGAGGTGTTGTGCAACGGCAATAGTCGGCTTTGCGAGTACCTAACTTGGTGATCAGATTTATGGGCGTTTTTCGTTTGCGAGATGGAATTGTGGTTGTCGTCTTGTTGGCGTTCGTCGCTAGTCCTGCAGCCATCGCAAGGAGCAATTCCGAAAATCCCGATACGCCCCTTAGACTCGCAATGTATGGATCTAACAGTAATGAGCGCATTAGTCTGGTAGTCCGTGGGAGAGTTAGCGACATTCTCGGGTCGAACGACTACTTTATCGCCGAAGCTGATTTTTCTGCAATAATCATTCTGTCTGATATGCGAACGCATATTGAAGAGTATGCGCGAATAGACAGTTGTCTCTTTCAGTTTGCGAGTAACGTTGACGAGAATGCGTCCGATCGTCCGGAATTATCCTACGCTATTAGCAACGTATCGGCACAAGCCCCCATTATAATTCCGTGCGGTGTTATCGCGATCAGTACGCCATCTTTCAATGGTGCCGAACACGGAGAATATTCGAAAGTTGGTGACGTCGGCATACTTCAACGGCCAATCGATGCGTAGCAGCGTCATTCAATTGAGTAAATGGATCAAAGCCGGCCGATTTATAGTGAAACTGCCATGCCTTCTGCATTTTTGCCTAGTTCCCATGACGATGAGTTTAGCGCTGTCAGTTTCAGCTGAGGAAGATGCGGACACTGTTTTTGTAAACGGCAACATCATCACTGTCGACGATGACTTTAACATTGTTGAATCATTGGCAATCACTAACGACCGTTTCAGTTACGTCGGCTCGAGCGAAGACGCGAAACATCAGATAGGTCTGAATACTCGGGTTGTTGATCTCGACGGTAAAACTGTTGTCCCGGGATTTATTGACGGCCATGCGCACATGGATCGAGAGGGCTTGAAATTTATTTTGCCGTCGATGCACGGTGCGAGATCTGTCGACGACGTTCTAAGCGTGATTGCGAAGGAAGTTCGCACTAAGGAGCCGGGCGAATGGATAGTCACAATGCCGATTGGCGACTATCCATATTTTGCGAATGGCTCCGACTCTCTTGAGGAACGGCGCTATCCAACACGATGGGATCTAGATCGAGTTGCGCCGCACAATCCAGTCTACATAAAGGGGAGTTGGTACTACTGGAGCGGCAGGTCGCCAATAGTGTCGATCGCGAACAGCTATGCACTCCGACTTGCCGGCATCGATAAAGACAGTGCACCGCCTCACGACAAGATTGAAATTGTACGAGACGAGACCAGCGGCGAACCTAATGGCATCTTCAAGGAAACCGGCGCCATCGGAAGCGTTGAATACAGCCTGATGCATATTGTGCCTAAGTTCAGCGCTTCTCAACGAGAAGCGGCACTCAGAGATTCCATGCGGCGATACAATGCAGTAGGAACTACAAGTGTCTACGAAGGGCACGGCTTATCCCCTGTCGTCATCCGGGCCTACAAAAATATTAAAGAGAATGGTGATCTGACAGTGCGCAGTCACCTGGTAATGAGTCCGACTTGGGACGCATCGCCTGGCGTTGATCTCGAAAAGGCCCTCAGAAGCTGGACGGAATATGCCACTGGAAAAGGCCTGGGAGACGACATGCTTGCTATCAGCGGTATTCATGTCTCTGCCGCCGAATCTATTCAGGATGACGTACGCAGAAACGCGAGTTCAAACCCTGGTTGGGCCGGTTATAGCGTGGACAGCATTCTGCCCCCCAACAGCGGATCGCTGCACGATCTGTATCAGGCATCCGCTGGGTCAAATTTGCGTATTAACGCGATCACCTACAATGATCCCACACTCGACGAAGGACTCACAATACTGGAAGAGATTAGTCGGGAGGTCGCAATCGCAGATCAGCGTACCGTATTTCAACACTTGACGTTCGTCACCGCACGAAATATTGAAAGAATGAAGTCCTTGGGCGTCATACCCGTCCTTGTACCCGGTACAACGATTTGGAAAAACGGCTTAGGGCGAACAAAAGATCTGCCAAATGCTGAGTCGCAAACATACGTTCCGTTACAAAGCTTCGTCGACAACGACTTGAGATTTGTTATTGCGACGGACAACGTACCAATCGAGCCGTTAAAGACAATCTGGGGCGCTGTAGCACGAAAGGATCTGGAGACGGGGCACATTATTGCGCCGGGCCAGAGAATCTCGCGTGAAGATGCATTGAAAGCATTCACGATCAACGGCGCGTATTTGACGTTTGAAGAAAAAATGAAGGGTTCGATCGAGGTGGGAAAGCTCGCCGACATGGCCGTATTGTCCGCTGATCTCTTGTCAGTGTCTGAAGATGAAATAGCGGACATTCAGGTGCTAATGACGATCGTGGGTGGTAAGACGGTATACCAGCAATAATCACGCTATGACTCTTCAGGAGAAATGAGCATGGACAGCAAGTGTAAATCGATCTCACGTCGTGCAGTGTTGCGGAATACTATGTTGGGCATGACGACCGCATTGGCTGGCTCGCTTATGGCATGTGCGGGAGGAAGTGTCCGGAATCAACCGGTTTGGCTCAGCATGACGCAAAAAGAGCTGGATGACGCGTATTCCCAATTCATATACGCGCCGAATATCGGGCAGGTAATCGAACGGTGGGGATCAAACAGCGAGCTGGCAAGAGGTCGTATTGGACAACCGCTGAATTTTGCCTACGGTAGTGGAGCCGTTGAATCGTTGGATGTATACCCGACGAACCAGCCAAACGCGCCAATTCATATATTTATTCACGGCGGCGCATGGCAGCAGGGCACTGCAGAGAGTTACGCATTTCCAGCCGAGCTTTTTGTCAATGCTGGTGTGCACTACGTCGTACCCAATTTCAGTTGGATTCAGGACGTCGGCGATAGCCTGTATCCGATTGTCGACCAACTCCGCCGGGCAATTGGGTGGGTCTATCAGAATGCGGACAAATTTGGCGGTGACGCTGATTCTCTCTTTTTGTCCGGCCACTCGTCGGGTGGTCATCTGGCGGGTGTCATGTTGACGACGGACTGGGATAGTGAGGCGGGATTACCAGCCGACATCATTAAGGGAGGGCTTTGCTGTAGCGGCATGTTTGATATGAAACCTGTTCGCTTATCGTCTCGCGGCGATTACGTTGCATTTACCGATGAGATGGAATATGACATGAGTCCGATTCGGCATGTCGAAAAGTTAAGGGCGCCTCTGATCATTGCGTATGGCAGTTACGAGACTCCGGAATTCAAGCGGCAATCGGTAGAGTTTGCAGCTATTGCCGATAATGCTGGGAAATCCGTAAAACTGATTCTTGCCGAGCACTACAATCACTTTGAAATCATAGAAACGCTGGCGAATCCGCATGGTGTGCTCGGTCAAGCAGTGCTCGAACAGATGATGACCATCCGTCATTCGAATCGTCAGGCACAACTTTCAACATGAACCGACCATCGAAATTTACTAGATCACCGGCTTTCAACGCTGGGTTGACGCACGCTACAAGTATTGAGCATTAAGCAAGCCCAATTCGTATTTCCAGCGTCATCGCTTCTAGCGATTGGCCGGTGGCAATCTAATCGCTGGCTTCGCCCTCAGCAATCTGGAGATATACACCGGTAACGTTCAATAAGAACCATTCGTCCCAACGTTTCAAGTAGTTGAATTCGGCCATCGACCCCAACAGGATTTGTTGCGTTTCTTCGAGCGTCTTGCCTTCGCTAATTGCGTTTTCTACTTGACTGATGAGCGTGGTCAAATAGTCAATGTAGTTCCGAACGTCCTGCTTCTCGCCAAGTGCCGCATGGCCGGGCACAACTAGGTCAAAATCCAGGGCCATGGCCTTTTCTAGCTGCGGAATATACTTTTTAATTGGCCGGCCCAGCGTCATGAACCCAACCTGCTTTATGCTGGCGACATCAACCAAATGGATGGTACGGTCTTCGACGAAGTGCGCAACGATCAGGCTGTCTGTGTGCCCTGATCCCAGCGAGATCAAATTGACCGTCTTGTCGCCAATCTTTAAAACAAATTTGTCGCTAAACGCTATATCGGGCAGTACGATTTCTCTCTTGCTCATCCATTGTTGCGTGCGTTCCTCCTCAAGGATTTCGGCTTCGGCATTTTCATGGGCAATGATTATGGCGCCTCCTTCCTTGAACAACTTGCTGCCACCGATATGGTCGTAGTGCGAATGCGAGAAGATTACGTACTTGACGGGTTGATTGAACCGTTTGGCCAGCTCGTTCTTGAGCCAAAGTGCAGACTTCGGCTCAACTGTGTCAACCACGACAATTCCTTCGTCGGTAACTAGCACGGTGCCGAAATGATTGCCTCCAGTGCCGCCTCTGAAATGGTACAGATCGTCTGTTAACCGGTTCAATGAGAAGTCTTTTTCGTCTTGTGCTTTGAGCTGAGAATTTGGAATCACCAGGATCGATGCCAGCGCAATTAAGGCGATTCTCATCATGTTGGATAGCTCCGTTATATCTAAGTTATATGGTCGTATCTGAGAATTGCTAATGACGCGGCCAGGCTTCATTTGGCGGATCGAAACTCGGTTTACCAAGAACGGGGCTCGACAAGCAATAAATGCCATGATTCGTGAAGAGCCAAAACAGATTACGATCATATTCGACGTATACGCCGTGAGACAAATTGCCCATTGCGTAACTCACCACACGTTTTTCATCGAAGCGTGGCACAAAATAGGCTGCAATTTCGGGATTCTGAATATCACTAACGTCGAATACCTGCAATCCTGCGTTGTAGAAATTAAACGGCAAGATACCGTCTCTAGGTGTGCCAGGTTGTGTGTAGTAGCCCGTACGTTTTGGGCCGAAACTACCGCGCCGCTGGCAAAAATCAGTAAATTCCGCCTCCGATGGGGGTGAGGGTCTGGGCAATACGCCAATTACTGTTGGATTCGCCGGATCATTTACGTCAATCATGAAAATATCTTTGTAAGGTTCCCAGCAATCCTCGTTTAAAGGATATCCACTGGTATAAACGATGCCGGTTTTTTCAACTTGTGATACGTCAACGTAGTCGCTTTCGACGCCTGCAACGTTAGGTTCAAATTCTATGTGTCCTACAGTTCGCATTGCTGATGGGTCAGAAATGTCAACGACATAAAAGCCAAGTCCCCCCATTGCCGCGTAGCCAT